>JAZNCT010000024.1:0-22131 GCA_045587665.1 Eubacteriales bacterium | reverse complement strand
TGCAAAGAATTTCACAGTTGGACAATGCATCAGATCCGCCAGAAGCGACCGAGACTTTGTGATGAGCTTCCCAACCGCCCACTGCAAAATCATTGCCGCGAGCATTCCAGTTAGGCACTTTGCCGCACCTCCATGGACCATGTCCACAACTGCTCCTTCCGCATTCACATCTTCCGCCTGCACGCTGCCAAGCTGCAAGCACTGTAGCATCAGAAAAAGCCATATTGTTAACTCCTTTCTCCAACGGGATTGACAAAGCGCCTCAGTAGTGGTATAATATTCGTGCGTATATGTGCGCCGAGCAAACCGTTGGATTCGCTCGCTGCCGTCGTCAGTGCCAGCTGACGACGGCTTTTGTCTTTACAGCCATATTATAGCACAAGACAACGGATAATGCAATACTTTTATATGTCGATTATTTTGGGTTTTTTCGACATGTGCAGGAAACGAGGCGGCGCCTTCCGCTCTAAAAGGTTCAAATCCCTCTGTCCGCACCTTTTCTTCGTTTTTTGCAGCAGCATAAAACGAACAAAAGTACACCAGCATTTTTGCTGTTTTTAAGCATAAAAATAGAGTCGGAGCAGCATTTTCAGCCGTTCCGACTCTGATATTCATGTGATTTTCTTTGTTTTAGTGCGATTTTGGCTCAAAAACGCCCAAAAACATGAAAAAAACGAACTTTCATCTGGTAGACAAAAGTTCGTTTTTATTTGGCTGGGGCACTAGGATTCGAACCTAGGTAATGACGGAGTCAGAGTCCGTTGCCTTACCGCTTGGCGATGCCCCATTGCAACGCATGATATTATAACAGATTGTTTGCCATTTGTCAAGAGCTTTTTTCATTTTTTTGAAAAATATTTTTTCTTTTATTTACTAGGTATATTCTTCATATAAAACTTTTATGTTTAAAGGGCTTTACAAATCTAAAAAAATGTGGTAAAATGTCTTCATCCGCCCATAGCTCAGCCCGGATAGAGTACCAGATTCCGATTCTGTGGGTCGAGGGTTCAAATCCCCCTGGGCGGGCCATAAAACAACCGCACCTGCAGGGGCGGTTGTTTTTTTGAGGTTTGGAGTTTTTGAAGTAGTTATATGGGAATTTTCAATAATAAAAAAGTGGAAGAGGGTGAAAAAAGGGGGATTTTAGACAAATTGCATAAATATTCAAGAATACCCCTTGACATCACGAAAAAAAGTATTATAATATATAATAGTTTTTTGTGCAACAGCGTTGTATATTTATCCACCGAAAGGAATGAACATTCATGCAAAAGGTTTTTATTGATGGTAGTGCGGGAACAACAGGTCTTCGCATTTATGAGAGGCTTTCTTGCCGCTCTGATATAGAACTTATAAGGCTTTCTGAGGAACTGCGAAAGGATACAGAGGCTCGCAGAGAGGCGCTGAACAGTGCGGACATAGCTTTTCTTTGTCTTCCGGATGCGGCAGCGATAGAAGCCGTTTCCTTGGTAGTGAATAAAAATACAGCGGTGATAGATACTTCAACCGCTCACAGAACTGCAGAAGGCTGGGAATACGGTTTTGCTGAACTCAAAGGCAGAAGAGAGCGCATTGAGGCATCAAAGCGTATCGCCAACCCCGGCTGTCATGCAAGCGGTTTTGTTGCCCTGATACAGCCGCTGGTGTGTGCCGGAATCATTTCGCCGGATATACTTCTCAGCTGTTTTTCTCTGACAGGATATAGCGGCGGCGGTAAAAAAATGATAGCTCAGTATGAGGATGGGGGCAGGGCAGAAGCGCTGTCTGCACCTGCTATGTATGCAAACTCTCAGACCCACAAGCATCTTCCCGAAATGTCCAAAATATGCGGTCTTGAAAAGTCTCCTGTTTTCTGTCCGATAGTTTCGGATTTCTATTCCGGTATGCAGGTCACAGTTCCGCTTCACGCTTCACAGATAAGAGGATCGGCTGAGGATATAAAAGCACTTTACCGTGAGTATTACTGTGGCGGCCTTGTTAAATATGTTGAGGCTGATCCCTCAGCTTCGCTTTATGCAAACGGTCTTTCGTTTAAGGATAATATGGAGATATCTGTTTGCGGGAATGATGACAGAATATTGCTGGTTTCAAGATTCGATAATCTTGGAAAGGGAGCCTCAGGAGCGGCAATTCAAAATATGAACATAATAATGGGAGTTCCGGAAGAAACCGGACTCAGCATATAAAGGAGAACCTAAATGAAGATAATAGAGGGCGGCATTTGCGCCGCAAAGGGCTTTACCGCAAGCGGAGTTCACTGCGGAGTTCGTAAAAACAAAACCAAAAAAGATATATCACTTATCTATAGTGAAAAAAAGGCAAGTGCGGCGGCTGTCTATACAACGAATCTTGTTAAGGGTGCGCCACTTATTGTCACAAAGAAGCATCTTGAAAACGGAATGGCACAGGCTGTTATCTGCAACAGCGGCAATGCAAACACCTGCAATGCAAACGGCATTGAGATAGCCGAGAAGATGAGTGAGCTTTGCGCTGCAGAGCTTGGCATTTTGGCAGACGATGTTGTTGTTGCATCAACCGGTGTTATAGGTCAGCCTCTTAGCATTGAGCCTATTGCAAAGGGTATCCCGGAGCTGAAAAAGGCTCTTTCAAAGAACGGAAGCGATGATGCCGCAGAGGGCATTATGACAACCGACACTGTTAAAAAGGAAATAGCAGTTGAGTTTGAGATCGGCGGAAAAACCTGCAGAATAGGCGGCATTGCAAAGGGAAGCGGTATGATACATCCCAATATGGCAACAATGCTCGTGTTCATTACAACAGACTGCGCAATTTCCCCCGAAATGCTTAAGAAGGCCCTCTCCAATGATATAAAGGTCACCTTCAATATGGTGAGCGTTGACGGCGACACCTCCACAAACGATATGGTTGCTGTGCTTGCAAACGGAATGGCAGAAAACAGGGAGATAAATGCCGAGGGTGCTGATTTTGATGAGTTTATGAAGGCACTGAATACTCTGACGGTCTATCTTTGCCGGATGATAGCTTCTGACGGTGAGGGCGCAACAAAGCTGCTTGAATGTAATGTGTGCGGTGCAAAGGACGAGCAGACAGCCAAAACCGTTGCAAAAAGCGTTGTGTGTTCAAGTCTTTTGAAGGCTGCAATGTTTGGTGCAGATGCAAACTGGGGCAGAGTTCTCTGCGCTATTGGCTACAGCGGTGCCGATGTTGATGTAAATAAGGTGGGAGTTTCTTTTAATAGCCAAAAAGGAAGTATCCTTGTTTGCGAAAACGGTGCGGGCGTTGATTTCTCCGAGGAAAAGGCAAAGGAGATTTTGCTTGAAAAGGAAATTGAGATAAACATTTCACTTTCGGACGGAGAGGCTTCTTCAACTGCTTGGGGTTGTGATCTGACATACGATTATGTAAAGATAAACGGTGACTACCGCACATAATAAGGAGTTTTAAAATGGATATTTTTACAAATGCACAGCGTGCCGATGTGCTTACACAGGCACTGCCGAACATTCGTCACTATAACGGCAAAACCATAGTTGTTAAATACGGCGGAAACGCTATGATAAATGAGACACTGAAGCAGCAGGTCATGGAGGATATCGTTCTTCTTTGGCTTATAGGTGTTAAGATCGTTCTTGTGCATGGCGGAGGCCCCGAGATCAGTGATCTTATGGCAAGGCTCGGAAAAAAGGCAGAGTTTGTTGACGGGCTCAGAGTAACAGACAAGGAGACTGTTGACATAGTTCAAATGGTGCTTGCAGGCAAGATAAACAAAACTCTTGTGAACCTTCTTGAAATGAAGGGCGGCAAGGCTATGGGAATTTCAGGTATGGACGGCTGTCTCATTGAGGCAAAGATGAAGGACGAGCGTCTTGGATATGTGGGAGAAATAGTTAATGTCAACATAGACCCTGTAAACGACCTGCTTGAAAAAGGATATATCCCGGTTATTTCAACTATTGGATGCGACAGAGACGGCAACGCATACAACATAAACGGAGACACAGCTGCTGCATATATTGCAGGAGCTCTCGGAGCAGAGCGTCTAATTATGATGACAGACATTGACGGAATACTGCGCGACAAGGATGATGTTTCAACTCTCATTCCCGTAATGACGGTTTCAGAGGCGGCAAAGCTGAGAGAAGAGGGCGTTATTTCCGGAGGTATGATACCAAAGGTTGAGTGCTGTATCGAGGCGCTAAGAGAAGGAGTAAACAAGGTTATTATAATGGACGGCAGAGTTCCTCACTCCATTCTTATGGAGCTTCTCACAGATGAGGGTGCGGGAACAATGCTGATGGGAGATAGCGATGAGTGATATCAGGGCAAAGGACAAAGAATATGTTGCGGGTACTTATGCCCGTTTTCCCGTAGCTATTGTAAGCGGAAAAGGATCGCTTGTATATGACGAGGACGGAAAAAGATATATTGATATGGGCTCCGGTATCGGCGTTACTTCTTTCGGTGTATCCGACGAAGAATGGCAAAGGGCGGTGAATGAGCAGATAGGGCTTGTTCAGCATATGTCAAATCTTTACTATACAAAGCCCTGCAGTGACCTTGCCGAGCTTCTTTGCAAAAAGACCGGTATGAAAAAGGTGTTTTTCTCAAATTCGGGTGCTGAGGCAAACGAATGTGCAATTAAGGTTGCAAGAAAATATGCTGCTGAGAAAAAAGGTGCTGGATATTCTACGATCATCACCCTTAAAAACAGCTTTCACGGCAGAACACTTACAACTCTTGCAGCAACAGGTCAGGAGCATTATCACGAGCTTTTTCAGCCTCTTACGCCGGGCTTTGCCCATGCCGAGGCTAATAACTTTGAAGACCTTGTCCGCGTTTGCCAAGAAAACAAAACAGCCGGAATACTTATAGAGTGTATTCAGGGTGAGGGTGGCGTAAACGTACTTGAAGCGGATTTTGTGAAAAAGACTGCAGAATTTGCGTCGGCAAATGACATAGTTATGATGATCGACGAGGTTCAGACGGGTAACGGCAGAACAGGCGAGCTCTATGCCTATATGAACTACGGTATAAATCCGGATGTTGTTACAACAGCGAAGGGTCTCGGAGGAGGACTGCCTATAGGAGCGGCTCTTCTTGGCGAAAAGGTTCAAAATGTTCTGGGCTTTGGAGACCACGGTTCGACCTATGGCGGTAATCCCGTTTGCTGTGCGGCGGCTCTCAGCATTATTTCGCGCATAGATGAGGCTCTTCTTGCCTCTGTTAAAGAAAAGAGCAGATTTATTTTTGATTCGCTCGGTGGCGCAAAGGGTGTAGAGAGCGTTAGCGGAATGGGGCTTATGATCGGTATAAAGGCCGAGAAAAATGCTTCGGATGTGGTTAAAGCCTGCATAGAGAAGGGCGTTCTTTGCCTCACTGCAAAGGATAAGGTGCGCTTGCTTCCTGCGCTCAATATCCCAATGGATATTCTAAAAGAGGCAATTGAGATAATCAAGGAAGCTTGTGCCATGTAAAATACAAAAAACCTACCGACTTTGATGAGCCGGTAGGTTTTTTTATTCAAGCGTTATGATATCCTCTTTTTTAGTTTTGCTGACAACATACTGATAGCTTTTGCTGTATTTTGAAGGGAGCATAAGGCATTTTGTAAAGCAGAAATGTCATTGATGTTTTTTTCGGTATTCTGAGGGCGAAATACCTGCTGATTTTTTAAACGATGTGGAGAAGTAAAAGACATTTTCAAACCCCAAAGAGCTTGCTATCTCATTTATCGACATATCTGTTTTACGCAGACGTTCCTTTGCCTTTTCAATTAGGTTATCGTTTTTGAATTTCATTGGTGTTTTGCCGGTATGTTCTTTAAAGTTTCTGATAAATTGAGATTTACTCAGGTGGCAGATCTTGGCATATTCGTCAAGGTCAAGATCCTTTTTTTTCACATTTGTCATTCTTGAAATAGCTTCATCAAGATAGGATTGTTTTGAAAGCTTTTTTCTAACTATGGCGGTGAAAAGAAGCAGGAGATTTGCCTCCATTACCTTGTTATAATGAATCTTTTTGATCCACATTTCATCGGCAATATTCTGGAAGTACGGACTGAGATCGGTATCGCTTTTTTTAACAAAGCTTTCGTTAAGGCCAAAATCATTTAGAACATTTTCTGCAGAATCCCCCGCAAAATGTATCCAAAACACCTTAGTCTCGGTGTTTTTTAGGTAAGTGTAGGCATATGGGGTTGATGTGTGAAAAAACACAATGTCTCCGGCTGTTGCAATGCGTTCTTCATCGCCGATCCTTGTATAACAGCCGCCTTCAACGAAGAAAAGTATATGAAATTCGATTTTGTGTAGTTTAGAACGTTTTCTGGGATTTGATTCACCGTTTATAATATCTAATCCGCAACCGATAACATAGAGTTCGTTGTCAAAAGGGGTTCTGTCTGGCGGGTGAGTCCAAATTCTTTTGCTGTTCATATCCACCTCATGCGTATAAATTATAAATTTTTAGTTGTTTTTTTGATTTACTATTATGATTATATCATATATAATTAGTGATGTAAAGATTTTTTGTAAAAAACGCAGAAAATTATTTAAAAAAAGAAAGGTGAAAGAAATGAAAAAACTGTTTGTTTTGATGCTCGGCGTCCTGATCTTGGCGGCAAGCATGGTCATTGGTGCTTCTGCCGCAGAGAACGGCTGGAGCTTTGCCGAAAACGAGCTTTGGGAGGTTGAGGTTTCCTTTTTCGATATTCCCACGGCTTATGAGGCAAGGGTTTACCCCACCGATAATACTGTTGAATCGACAATTATCGGTAACTATGCAAGAAAATATGACCCGGGTATAGACCTTCGTTTGACGGCAGGCGGAAAACCTGCAATCGTACTCAATACCGGTGGTGACAGCTCTGTTACAACAACAGTTGCGTTTGAGGGTGTGGTTTTGCCGCTAAATACCTGGACTGATATAAGGGTTGAGCTTGACAGCACAGAACTTTGCGCAAGATGTTATATCGGCGGAGAGCTCAAAAGCACAGTTAAAGTTTCCAAAACCGCTTTCCCGAAAAAGGGAGACACTAATATCGTCATTGGCGGAAACCGAATCATGAATGGCGATGGAACTCACAATAGAATGTATTTCAGAGGATATATCGAAAGTGCTGCAGCATATGTCGGTGAAGAAGCACTTTTTTCCTATAATTATAATGCTTCGGGAAATATAGCAAAGAAGCTGATGAAGGATCAGAGCGGCGCAGGCAATGATGCAATTTTCTCGGAGGTTTGGCGCACAACCTCGGGAATTGAGGATAGCGGCGAGGAATATGCATATAGATTTGCAGTTGTCGGAGATCCCCAAACCATTTCGCAGGCTTCAAATTATCAAAGCTATCTCAATATGTATGCTTGGATAGCAGAACAGAAGCCTGATTTTGTTATGACTCTCGGTGATATCATTCAGAGCGGAGCAAATACAGAAACCGAGGCTGCAACCGGACAGTGGCTTGTTGCAACCGAAGCTCTCGGATATCTTGATGCAGCGAGAATCCCCCATTCGGATGTAAGGGGTAATCACTGTACCCGTCAGCAGTATGACAAATACATCACATATGAAAAATATTATAATGCTTTCGCCGATCAGGACGTCACAACAATCTGCCATGAGGAATCCATGATCAACAGCGCTTATCTTTTTGAGATCAGCGGAGTTAAATACATGATTTTCGCTCTCGAATACGGCCCCAGCGAGTCCGTTCTCGGCTGGGCAGGCAGACTTTGCGAAAAATATTCTGATTATAATGTTATCGTGACAACTCACTCGTATCTCGGCAGAAACGGAGAGCGTCTCGGTCATGAAGACCCGGGTGACGCCATTCAGGGCTATGGCTTTACAACGGGTGAAGAGGATTGGGATTGGTTTATCGACAAATATCCCAATGTTATCATGGTTATCTGCGGTCATATTGCTCATGATAATGTTGTTGTAACACAGCAGGAAAATTCCTGCGGAACGCTTGTAAATCAAGTTCTCATAGATTTTCAGTCAACCGACGGTAAGGTTGATGGCAATGTGGGAATGGTCAATATGTTCAATTTCACAGAGGATGGAAAAACCCTCTTTATTGAAACATATTCAACAGCACAAGGAGCCTATTATAAGAGCATAAACCAGATAAAGCTCGATCTTGATGTCGTTGAGTTTGAAAACGATTATACTCCCGATTACGGTACAAAGAGCAAAGAGGGAACAGTTCCGGGATATTATTATGCTCTTTACGGTGACACTCTCGTTATAAGCGGCAAGGGAAGCGGCACTCTTTCGGGAAATGCTCCCGCAGAAGTTGCTTTATCGGTTAAAACAATCGTTATTGAGAATGCTACCGCAATAAACACCATTGGCGCATCCTTCTTTGAGGGATATGATGCGGTTGAAACGCTTATAATACCCGAAACTATTAAAACTCTTGGTTCTAAGGCTCTTTCGGGCATGAACGCACTTAACACAGTTGCTTATTTCAATGATTATTATTCCGATTCCTTTGCGGGAGAGGGAATAATTGACATCAGAAGCGTCCAGAGCCTCAAAAATGATTCTCTCAGCGGCTCCGGTGCCGGTGCTTCTTATGTATATCTTTCAAGATTTGCCGAGATCGAAGGCGAAGCTACTGCACTTGTTGCAGGTGATGTTACATATTATACATATCCTTCGGGCAGTGCAGCGCAGTATATGCGTTCACTTGGTGATGCTGTAAATCTCAGCTATTATACCGAGGAGATGACAGGTGACAGATACCTTGCACTTTCCGGAACAGCTAAAATGAACGGTGCAAAAAGTGATGAATCAACGCTTAATTGGACCTTTGACATAGAAACAGGAACATTAAGCATTACTCAGGGTAATTGCAAGTCGCTCAGAATGCACGGTCAGGGCTTGGAATTTGAAAATTTCAAGGCAACATGGAATGACCTCATTAAAACCTTAAGCATGGGCAGTGCAACAAATTCACAGTGGGAAAGCTATGAAGGAACAAATTCCGTTCCCTTTGGTCTCACCGAGCTTGAAACGATCATTTTCAAGAGTAAGCTGGATATAGACGATAGAACAGTCGAAACAGGTTGGTTTGAGGGATGTACGAATCTTAAAACTATGAAGCTCGGCAATGCCGCAGCTCTTGAGGATGGCGTAATCGACCTTTCATGGTGGCAAAGGCTCAGAGGGGATGTGCTTGACAGAATGTTCAAGGATTGCGTCTCCATCAAGGAAGTTATCTTCCCCGAAACCATGATACTTAATAACGACACCCTCACTTTCAGAATTTGCGAGAGTATGTTTGAAAACTGCGTAAATCTCGAAAGACTGACAATTCCTTCATATACTGTAAGCATTGAAGCGGATGCCTTCAAGGGATGTGAAAATCTTGAGACGATAACCATCGAGGCAACAGGCTTTACTGTTACCGATAAGAGCGCATTCCCGGATCAGGAAATGACTATCTATGTGCAGACAAAGACTGATAAGGCTACGATCGACGCTCTCGGATATGAGAACGTTAATGTGGTTGCACTTTACGACTATATCGGAACAATGGCAAGCGGCTACACATGGATGATGAATGATGCAGGTCAGCTTGTTATCAGCGGAAGCGGTGACGGTACTATCTCCTTTGCGAGCGTTCCCACTGCCGATGATTATTCTGCTATTGCTTGGTACAGCGTTCTTGATATGGTAAAGAGTGTTGTTATCGAAGAGAGCACCGGCATTGTTAGTGCAGTACCTTATGCGCTTTCAAATATGCCAAACTGCACAACTATCACTCTGCCAACAACCTTTACTGATTTCACAACCGAAGGTCTGTTTGCAAATGATACTTCTCTTAGTTCGATCACAACCACAGGCACAGAGGCAAGCGAGGGCGTTATCGACCTGCGCTCAGCCACAGCTATAAAGGCTTCTGCATTTGCAAATATCCCCTGTGTTATCTGGCTTGGCAATGCAGAGGGCGTAAGCGTTGATTTTGCAGGTGTTAAAAAGACAGATGCTATCACATTTGTAAGCTATCCTACCTGCGATGCGGCAGACGATGTAAGAGCATTTATAAAGGAAAGCGGAAGCACTGCTGTTACACTTTCTTATTATTCCGTAGATTTTGATTCCACACTTACACGAAACGGAACAAACTATAGAGATGACGGCACAACCACCATGTTTACTTGGAGCTTTGATGATGAGACAGGAGTTCTTACACTCACATTTGCTGGTGTAAGCTCTGTTTATAAAGTAACCCAAGGCTTTGCAGATTGGAGGTCTATTTGGCAGGATGCAATTGTAAGCATCAAAATTGAAGGCAAAGCTACATATGGAAAACTTCAGATTCATAAGCTCAATGGCGACACAAGAGGACTTTTGAATGGATATGAGAATCTTGAAAGTATAATATTTATCAATAAACCTAGTTATGGTAACAGCGTTTGCTATGAATTTGCTGTATCCGAAAACATCATTGGTCTCTTCTCGGATAACCCCAAGCTTACGACAATAGCTCTTGGCGAAGTTAATCTTACAGATGGCGTGGTAAATATTTCAAATATTTCGAAGATAACAGGCACAAATACCCTTATAGGAACCTTCAAAAATTCTTCTTCTATCAAGAAGGTGATCCTTCCTTCCATAAGTACGTTTACTTCTATCGGTGAAAGTATGTTTGAGGGCTGCACTTCGCTTTCTGAGGTGAATATCCCTTCATACGTTACAACTATAGGTACAAACGCATTCAAGGATTGCACATCTCTTGTTGCAATCAAAATTCCCTCATATGCAACAGCAATAGAGGCAGGTGCATTTGACGGATGTACAAATCTTAAGAGCATTACCCTTGAGGGTGCAACTATCCCCACAGATATTTCCGGAATTCCGGATAAAGAAGGTTTATTTGTTATCTGTGTGAGTGCTGAAATGGCTGACAGCCTCAATGCTTCAGGCACATGGACATATACAAAGGCACTTTACTTTGACGGCAATTTTGACGGCAATGTAAAAATGGACGGCTTTTCTATACGTCTGAATAACTACAATGGCATAAGAGGTATGTTCAGCTTTAACACAACCCAAAATGCTATTCTCGAAGCGGCAGGCTACAGCCTTGTTGAATATGGCGCTGTTATGATGTCGGAAAAGGCATATACAGAAAACGGCGGTGTTTCTATCTCGCTCACTGACGGCGTTTATACTTCAAATGCAGGTGTAAAGGTTCGTGTTTACAGTGCTGCTGACGGATATAAGCAGGATGACGGCAAGGCAACTATATACAAAACCGAGGGAGATAATATCTGCTATAATGTTTCGGTTGTAAATTATAAGGCAAATCACGCATCCGATCTTTATATGTGTGCATATTCTGTCTATACCGATCCAAATGGTGAAACAGTTATCACATACAAGCATTATTCCGATGATTATAAGTTCTTTAACCTTTATGATATGACACTTTCAATGTACAAGGCAGGTGCTCTCAATGCTTCGGTTTCTGATGATGCGGCAGTTTGGAATACTCTTCTTTCGGGAGCTGTTACTATTGCAAGCGGTGATAGATATGCTGAGATCCCCGCTGTAAGTCGTACCGGTGCCAGTATATATAAGCCTGTTACAGGAGTAACAATAACACTTGTTCTCGATACGGATGATACAAACTATGTCGCGATCTATAGAGGAAATGGCGAAGTTCCGGCACAGCATGACGGTGGTGCTAACTTTGGCGTAACAAGTGCAAATCAGCTTGGTCCCACTATCAGCACATATTCTCCTGCAGAAGGCTACGATGCTATACCATATCTTTCTGAAAGTGAAGTTAAGCTCGTTGGTACAATTATTATGGACCACGGCATAACAGGTATAGGAAGATATGGATTCGTTGGTCTTGATTATGCTACAACTTATGTATACCCAACAACTCTTAATAGCATTGAAGTGGGAGCATTCTTCTATAACACCGGTATCACCACCGCATATTGCGCTCACGTAGATGATCCCAACAAGGAGAATGAAGAAGGTCTTTGTGATTTCAGCATGGTTGGCACCTGCAGCCTTAGCAGTATGTTCCGCACAGCGCTAAATGTAAGGAAACTGCATTTGCCTGAAACTGTTACAAATGCTCATCAAAACTTTGTGTTTGGAACAACCGTAAACAATTCAGCTATGAAGCTGGAAAAGCTTTGGTTTGGTAATAATCCCGAGCCCGCCGCCAACGTTGCGGATCTTAGCAACATAACCGTTAGCGGAATAGGAAACAGGGCATTTATGGGATGTGTAAATCTTGAGGGTATTATCTTGCCCGCAGGATGCACAACTATAAGTGAAGAAGCGTTTAACGGTTCGCCTAAGTCAACGTATGCAGGCGAAGTTATGGGTAATTTCAAGACGGTAATGCAGCCCACATATGTTGCGGATATTGCAGAATATTGCAAAAACAACGGCCTTGCTTATGTGAATTACAGCGGAGACCCCCTCACTGCACCGTAAGTTTCTCAATAATTACTTTATATTTCTGAGGCTGAGACCTTTTGGTCTCAGCCTCTTTTTTGCTCTCATTTGTAAATAATAACTAAAATTATTATGTAGACAAAATAATTTCAAAAAAACTATTTACAAAATGAGCTTTTTCGGGTAAAATA
This sequence comes from Eubacteriales bacterium, assembly GCA_045587665.1. Taxonomy (GTDB): domain Bacteria; phylum Bacillota; class Clostridia; order Oscillospirales; family CAG-272; genus SIG710. The sequence goes on along the minus strand of JAZNCT010000024.1, from coordinate 9,526 downwards.
TAACAGAGTATAAAAGCTGTTTTACGGAGGTTGGTATTTAATGGAACCAAAATATAAAAGAGTGCTTCTTAAGCTTTCGGGCGAGGCACTTGCAAAGGGCTCGGACGGAATTCTTAATCATGAATTTCTCTCTGAGGTTTCTGATGTTATAAAAAAATGCTGTGACAGCGGCATAGAGGTTGCCCTTATAGTTGGCGCAGGAAATATCTGGAGAGGCAGACAGGGCACGGATATGGATAGAGTGAGAGCCGATCATATGGGTATGCTGGCTACAACGATAAATGCCCTTGCTCTTCAGGATGCTTTTGAGCATAAGGGACTTCGTGCTCACGTTATGACAGCCGTTGAAATGGATACCTTTACCGAGCATTATACAACGAGAGATGCCATTAAACATCTTGAAAACGGAGATGTTGTTATTTTTGGCTGCGGTCTTGGTTCGCCATTCTTCTCAACAGATACGGCGGCAGTGCTCAGAGCCGCTGAGATAGAGGCGGATGCAGTGCTTATGGCAAAGAATATAGACGGCGTTTACACAGCAGATCCTGCAAAGGATCCCACTGCAAAGCGTCTTGATGAGATAACCTATAAGGATATCCTTGCAAACGAGCTGAAGGCCCTTGATATGACGGCAACCACATTCTGCATGGAAAATGATATAGAGCTTTACGCATTTGCACTTTCTGACCCGGAAAATATCTATAGAGTTATAATGGGCGAAAAGATAGGAACTGTTATACATAAATAATTTTTACATATATTGAAAGGAATAAATGTTATGAAGATCAATGTTAAAGAGATAGAAGCAAAGATGCAGAAATCTATCGACTCTCTTGAATATAATCTGGCTTCGATCAGAGCGAGCCAGGCAAACGCAAGAGTTCTTGACCGCGTTTCATTTGAATATTACGGCTCTCCAACTCCCCTTTCCTCTATGGCTGATATCAGAGTTGCCGATGCCAGGACCCTCACAATAAAGCCCTATGATGCAAGCACACTCAAGGCTATCGAAAAGGCCATTCTCACAAGCGACGTGGGCATCACACCTTCAAACGACGGTCAGACCATTCGCCTTGTGTTCCCCCAGCTTACTGAGGAGCGCAGAAAGGATCTGACAAAGCAGGTTCAGAAAATGGGTGAGGAATGTAAGGTGGCTATTCGCAACATTCGCCGTGATGCAAACGATGAATGTAAGAATATGAAAAAGGACGGAAGTATGACCGAGGATGAGCAAAAGGCGTCCGAAAAGTCTGTTCAGGATGCTACAGATAAATTTACAAAGATGATCGACACTATCGTTTCCACAAAGGAAAAGGAGATAATGGCTATCTGATCTTATATTGGAACGGGGTAGGGTGACCTGCTCCGTTCTATAGTATTTTAATAAATGGAGAAGGCTATGAGCGAAAAGGGTGAAAAGATAATAGTTGACGAAAAGCTGCGCCACATTGCTTTTATTATGGACGGCAACGGCAGGTGGGCGCAGAAGCGTCTTATGCCAAGACCGTATGGCCATAAGCACGGGGCTGCAAATTTTAAAAAGATCGTCAAGTATTGCGGCGATATAGGCATCAAAGCCGTTACGGTTTATGCTTTTTCAACAGAAAATTGGGGTAGACCGAAAAATGAGGTCGATACTATAATGAATCTGCTTTCCGAATATCTTGACAGCTGTGAAGAGGAAATGAAGATCCATAATATCAAATATAAATTTCTTGGAGATATGAGCGTTTTTCCGCCTGCTCTCAGAGAAAAGATAGAATATGTTGAAAATATTTCTAAGGATAATGGTCTTCTCCTCAATGTTGCTCTTAACTACGGCGCAAGAGCAGAGCTGACAAATGCTTTTAACAAGCTTATCTCCATGGGGAAAAATCAGGTCACAGAGGAGGATATTTCCTCTGCACTCTATACGTGCCATTGTCCCGATCCCGATATTATAGTGCGCACTGGTGGGGACATCAGGCTGTCAAACTTTCTACTTTGGCAGGCGCAATATTCAGAGCTTTATTTTACAGATGTGCTCTGGCCGGATCTCTCACCGGAGGATGTTGATGCAATAGTTGCGGAGTTTTACAGAAGAAAAAGAAAATACGGTAAGGTTTAAGGTTATAATTATGTTAAAAAGAATTATCACATCAGTTGTCGGCGTTGCAGTTCTTATACCGATTTTATGGTATTCGAATACATATCTTTTTGTACTCGCAATGTCTCTTGTATCTGTAATTGGATGCTTTGAGCTTATGCGCTGCATCAAGGTGAACCAGAATTATGTGATAGCCATTCCACAGTATATAATTGCGGCGGCAATGCCGATCCTTATGCGTCTTGGTGGCGGAGAGGGAATGCCCCTTAAGACTGCTATATTTGCCCACATCGTTTTTATGATGTATCTGCTGGCTGTTTGTGTCTTTTCACACGGAAAAATCAAGGTGGAGACGGTTATGACGGTTTTTGCCGTTTGCCTTTATATCAACACAGGCTTTAGCTCTATCGTTCTTCTCCGAGACTATAAGGATGTTGGCACGTATATATTCCTGCTTACCTTTATTGGCGCATGGATGACCGATATCTTTGCATATTTTTGTGGTATGGCATTTGGAAAGCACAAGCTCATACCCGATGTTTCTCCCAAAAAGACTGTTGAGGGCAGCATTGGCGGCATAGTTTTCTGCTCACTTGGCTATGTTATTTACGGACTTATTGTAACAAATATCTTTGATATCGAAATAAATGTGATAGCACTTGCTGTGTTCGGCGTTATAATAAGCGTGGTTTCTCAGATAGGAGATCTTTCGGCATCGCTTATAAAGCGCGAATACGGAATTAAGGATTATGGGGCACTTTTCCCGGGGCACGGAGGAGTTCTTGATCGCTTTGACAGCGTTCTTGCGGTTGCTTCGGTGCTTATGGTTTTGGTTTATACTTATAATATTTTCTGAGGTGGATAATGGATAATTCACGTTCGATTATAGTTCTCGGCTCAACAGGCTCGGTAGGAACACAGGCCCTTGATGTTGCAAAAAAAGAAGGACATAGAGTAAGGGCTGTCAGTGCAAACAAAGATGTAAACGCCGTTGAAGAGCAGGTGCGCCTTTTTTCTTGTGATGCTTGCGCTATGGCTTCCGAAAAAGCGGCGGCAGACCTTAAGATAAGACTTGCAGATACCAATGTAAAGGTATTTTCGGGTGCTGAAGGCATAAACCAGATGATAAGAGAATGTGATGCTGACACGGCTATCAATTCTATTATAGGTGAGGCAGGACTTATGCCCACTATCTCAGCTCTTGAAAGCGGCAAGAGACTTGCCCTTGCAAATAAAGAATCTCTCGTTGTTGCCGGCGAGATCGCTATGGGGCTGGCAAAAGAAAAGGGCGTCGATATTCTTCCTGTTGACAGTGAGCACTGTGCTATACACCAGTGCCTTACGGCAGGCAGAGGGGAAGATGTTAAAAAGCTGATATTAACTGCATCGGGAGGGCCTTTTTATGGTAAAAAACGTGAGGAGCTACTTGAAATAACTCCGGCTGACGCTCTTGCTCATCCCACCTGGAGCATGGGACAAAAAATAACCATAGACAGTGCCACAATGATGAACAAGGGCTTTGAGGTCATTGAGGCGGCTCATCTTTTTGGAGTTACTGCAGATAAGATAGACGTTGTGGTTCAGAGGGAGAGTATAATTCATTCTATGGTGGAATATATTGATAACAGCGTTATTGCTCAGCTCAGTGTTCCCGATATGCGGCTCTGCGTGCAGTATGCGCTATCATACCCTGTGAGAAATATCGCTGTTATAGATGAGCTTGATTTTGCAAAGCTTGGCAAAATCAGCTTTGGAAAGCCGGACACCGATACATTTGTTCTGCTTGGACTTGCGCTGAAAGCTCTCAGTCTTGGCGGTGCAATGGGGGCGGTGCTCAATGCCGCAAATGAGATAGCGGTTTCGGCATTTCTTTCAGAGCAGATCACATTTACCGATATTTTTGATTGCGTTTCAGAGGTGTTCGTCGCACTTGAGTGCAAAAAGGAAATACACGATCTTGAGGGTATTCTTATGGCTGACAGAGAGGCGAGAGAGGAAGCCGCTCGGCAGATTAGTTTGATGAAAAGGAAGTGATCTTCATTTTTTGGTATATACCGCTGGCATTGCTTGTTTTTGGATGCTTGATATTTATTCATGAATTCGGTCATTTTATTACGGCAAGGCTTTTTGGAGTTACAATAAAAGAGTTTTCCATTGGCATGGGACCAAAGATAGTTTCAAGGGTCTCAGAAAAAAATGCAACAGCATATTCACTTCGTCTTCTGCCCATTGGCGGATACGTCAGTATGGAGGGGGAGGATGAAGCTTCTCAGGATGTAAACGCATTTAGCAACAAGGCTGTTTGGAAGAGGATCATTATAACGGTTGCAGGTGCTGTTATGAATATTCTGCTGGGTATTCTTATCATGTTTATCATTGTATTTGTTACCAGATCTCTTGCATCAAACACTGTTGCCGAATTCAGAGAAAATGCTATCAGCAGCTCAGCTTTACAGGTTGGTGACAGGATAACAAGGGTTGAAAACATAAGCGTTCATACGGGAAACGAGCTTATATATGAAATAATGCACAAGGGTGCAAAGCCTCTTGATCTCACCGTTATAAGAGAAGGCAAAGAGCTGCTCATAGAAAATGTTGCTTTTGGCAATGATACAGAGGCAGGATATACATTTGGAACTGTGGATTTTTATGTTTATTCCGAAAAACCCACATTTCCAAATCTAATGAAGCACGCATTTTTCAGATCTGTTTCAACGGTTAAAATGGTAGCCGACTCCATAATAGACCTTTTCACCGGTAAATACGGTATGGAGGCGGTGTCCGGTCCTGTTGGAGCAACGAGTGCAATTGGAGATGCGGCAAAAACAGGCGGCAGCACTTTTTTCTATCTTGTAGTTGTGATAACTATGAATTTGGGAGTTATGAATCTACTGCCGTTTCCCGCGCTTGACGGAGGCAGATTTGTATTTCTTCTCATCGAGCTTATCAGGCGCAAGCCTATAAAGAAGGAAGTTGAAGGATATATCAACTTTGCGGGTCTTATGATTCTATTTGCATTTATGATATTTATAACTTTTAAGGATATTATTGGTCTGATATGATTTATAACGACATAAGAAAAAAGAAAAGAGAAATATTTGCCGGCGGTGTTGGAATTGGCGGAAGGCATAAAATTGCCATACAGTCGATGACAAACACTGATCCCCACGATTTTGAGGCAACGAGAGAGCAGATCTTGGCTTTGCAGGGCGCAGGCTGTGATATAGTCCGCATCACTGTGCCGGATATTGATGCCGCCGAAACGGTAAAAAAACTAAAGGAATCGGATGTTTCCATTCCGATAGTCGCTGATATCCATTTTGACCACAGAATTGCGCTGAAATGTGCTGAATATGGCATAGATAAGATCAGGATAAACCCCGGAAACATTGGCGGGGATGAAAACGTAAAGGCTGTTGCCGATGCTTGCCGCCAAAGAAATATACCGATAAGAATCGGAGTGAACAGTGGATCCCTTGAAAAGCATCTTATCGAGAAGCACGGCGGTCCAACCCCTGCCGCTCTTGCTGAAAGTGCAATGTATCACGCCTCTCTGCTTGAAAAATTTGATTTTTACCACACTGTAATCTCTATAAAGGCATCAAGCGCACCCGATATGATAGCTGCAAACAGGATAGTAAGCGATATGTGCGATTATCCGCTTCACATCGGTGTAACAGAAGCAGGAGGTGCTGAAATGGGACTTGTTAAAAGTGCTGTTGGCGTTGGTGCACTGCTTTGCGACGGCATTGGCGACACTCTGCGCATTTCGCTGACCACAGACCCTTGCCTTGAGATAGAAGCGGCAAAAAAGATACTTTCTGCTGTTGGAATTGAAGGGCAGAGCGGTCTTAATATAGTCAGCTGTCCCACTTGCGGCCGGACAAAAATAGACCTTATCTCACTTTTAAAGCGCTTTGAAGATGCGGCAAAACGAGAGCAACTTATGGACATTCCGATAAAGGTTGCTCTTATGGGCTGTGTGGTGAACGGTCCGGGTGAGGCAAGAGAGGCTGACATTGGCATTGCCGGCGGAAAGGGAGAAGCGGTTCTTATTTCCCACGGTGAGATAATAGAAAAGATCTCTGAGGATTCTATAATAGAAAGACTTATCTCGGAGGTCAAGAAATTCAAATAATAAAGGAAAGACAAAATGGCTGAAAGAAAACTGACGGAAATACTCAGACGTTATGAGCCGGATGAAAGGAGCAGAGCTTTGCTCCTTGAGGCTTATGATATAACAGTGCGTGCTGATAAGGATGCCAAGATGCTTGAGATCAAGGCACACTTTCCGAAAATAATAGATAAAAGGGTTTTATATCGCATTGAAGAGGAGATAAGAGAAGCCTATCAGCTCTCATCTGTTCGCCTTTTGCCTATATATAAAAGCGAATTTTTCAGCCCCGCATATCTACCACAGATCCTTATGGAAACAGAACGTGTGGGTACAGTTGCCAGAGGATTTTTCGGCGATTATGAAAGTAATATTGAGGGAAATGAGATAACTATCTCTATCCCTTTTTCACCCGACGGAGTTTCTTTTGTTATTGACGCCAAAACTCCAAGGCTGATAGAGAGCATAATCAAAAGCGAATTTGGACTTACATACAGAGTCCACCTTAAAAATTCAGCCAACTATATGAATGTTATAAACCCTGCAGAAAAAAGGCTGGAAGAATATCAGAAAAGATATGAGGCAAGAGCGGCTCGTATGGCTATGGGCGGATTTGGAAGCGAAAATATACCCTCTGCCGAAACAGCAGAGCAGATAACCTCTTCAAAGGTGGATTCGCTCTATTCGGGCATAGACCCAATTCCGAGAACAGAAGGGGATATTATTAAGATCGGTCACTGCTCTTATGATATTTCCGAGTGTGAGACTGTTTGGGGAGATCCTTTTGAAATAAAGCCTATAGGAACCGGTCAGATAAAGAGCCCAATGCCAAAGGCAACTATAATAGGTCAGGTCTTTTCATACAGCAGTGAGACAACAAGAAACAGCCAGGATCACTATGACGTTATTTTTGGCGTTTTTGATGGCTATTCTTCTATCGACGTTTTTAAATGCAATGTTCCCGAAGAAGAAAACAAGAAGCTTAAAAAGACCTTTGGACCCGGTTCTGTGCTTGCCATAAGCGGAAGAGCTGTGCAGGGGCAGGGCTTGCCATTTATGGGCTATAAATCAAAAGAGAAGCCTGTCAGTGATCTTGTTATTGAGCTTCAAAATGCAGCAAGTGTGAAAAAACTGCAGAGAATGGATAATGCCGAAAAGAAGCGAGTTGAGCTTCATCTGCATACCAATATGTCAACAATGGATGCTATCACGCCTGCGGCAGATGTGGTGAAAATGGCAAAACGCTGGGGTCATAAGGCTATTGCCATAACAGACCACGGAAATGTACAGGCCTTTCCCGATGCAATGCTTTGCTCTGAGGACATAGATCAAAAGGTTATTTATGGTCTTGAAGCTTATTTTGTTAACGATGCAAAAGGGGGCCACGGCCTTGGTACTTCATATTCGGGAAGCTTTGAGGACGAGATAGTTGTTTTTGATATAGAAACAACGGGCCTCTCCTTCCTTAACTGCGGAATAACCGAGATAGGTGCTGTTAAAATAAAGGCAGGAGAGGTTATAGACCGTTTTAACACCTTTGTAGACCCGGAGCGTCCTATTCCCGAAGAGGTTGTGAAGCTTACGGGTATTACAGACGAAATGGTAAATGGCGCACCAAAAGCAGGCGAGGCGATAAAAAGTTTTTTCGATTTTGCGGGTGGCGATCTGCTTATTGCCCACAACGCAAGCTTTGATACCGGCTTTATCCGCCACTATGCCGAAGAAAACGGTATGAAGTTTGAAAATCCCTATGTTGACACCCTGGTCATATCGCGGTTTATAAATACCGATATTAAGAATCATAAGCTTAATACCCTTGCTTCATATTATCACCTTGGGGATTTCAATCACCACAGAGCTTCTGACGATGCGGAAATGCTTGCATATATTTATTTTGCAATGTGCGATAAAATGGAAAAATTTGGTTGGCAGGGGTTTGCGGATCTCGATAATGAGATGAAGGGAAACACAGATCCGCTTCAGCTCCCTACATATCATCAGATAATTCTGGTTAAAAATCTCACAGGACTTCGCAATCTTTATGAGCTTATCAGCAGCAGTTATATTAAATATTTCAAAAGACATCCGAGAATACCAAAGAGCGAGCTGATGAAGCATCGGGAAGGACTGATAATAGGCTCTGCGTGCGAAGCAGGAGAGCTTGTGAAGGCTATTCTTGAAGGGGCTTCTGAGGATGATATTGCAGATATAATCAGCTTTTATGATTATCTTGAGATCCAGCCGATATGCAATAACCGATTCCTTATTGCAGAGGGCAAGGCCAAAGATGAGGAAGCTTTGAGAAATCTTAACCGCACTATAGTTGAGCTGGGCGAAAAATATAACAAGCCTGTTTGCGCAACCTGTGATGCACACTTTATGAACAAAGAGGACGAGATCAGCCGAAAGATCCTGCTGACTACCCTTAAATTCAGCGATGCTGACAAGGACGTAGGCCTTTATATGCGAACCACCGATGAGATGCTTGAGGAGTTCTCATATCTTGGAGAAGAAAAGGCATTTGAAGTGGTTGTTGAAAACACAAATATGATAGCCGATATGATAGAGGATGTCCGCCCAATTCCAAAGGGAACATATACCCCAAAGCTTGAGGGGGCTGAAGAGGACCTTCAGAATATGTGCTGGGAGAGGGCAAAAAAGATGTACGGTGATCCGCTGCCTCCTATCGTCAGCGAGCGCCTTGATAAGGAGCTTACCTCTATTATCAAAAACGGCTTTGCTGTGCTTTATATGATAGCGCAGAAGCTGGTCTGGTATAGCGAAAGTCAGGGATATCTTGTTGGCTCAAGAGGCTCTGTCGGTTCATCCTTTGTTGCAAATATGGCAGGTATCTCCGAGGTAAACTCCTTGCCGCCACACTATTATTGCCCCAAATGTCAGTATTCGCAGTTTTTCACCAATGGTGAGTACGGTTCGGGCTTTGACCTGCCCGATTCATACTGCCCGAAGTGCGGAACAAAGCTTATTGGGGACGGGCACAACATACCATTTGAGACATTTCTTGGTTTTTACGGTGATAAATCCCCCGATATCGACCTTAATTTTTCGGGTGAGGTGCAGGGAAGAGTTCATAAATATACCGAGGAGCTTTTCGGAAAAGAAAACGTGTTTAGAGCAGGAACTCTGGGAACGCTTGCAGATAAAACGGCCTTTGGTTATATAGCCAAATATCTTGAAGAAAAGTCATTCTTAACCACCAGATATTGTATTCTTTTTACGCTTACTTTTCCGTTTTCGCAGAACCCCAATGAAAAATACCACAGGAAAAAGCACACACGTGAAAAAAATATTTGCCAGCGGCACCC
>JAZNCT010000023.1:0-9915 GCA_045587665.1 Eubacteriales bacterium | reverse complement strand
AACAAAGCGTGAAGCATTCCAAAGCTTATTTGCAAAGTTTCTTGCCGCTTCTATCTTTTCATCCGAAAAACGCATATCGTTTCCGGGAGAGTTACCTGTTGCAAGCGCAAAACGAAGTGCATCTGCGCCGTACTGATCGATAATTTCAAGGGGATCAATTCCGTTTCCGAGAGATTTGGACATCTTTCTGCCCTTGGCGTCACGAACAAGACCGTGTATAAACACTGTTGAGAAGGGCTCTTTTCCCATATGCTCCATTCCTGAGAATACCATTCGTGCAACCCAGAAGAAAATGATATCATATCCGGTAACAAGGACACTGGTGGGATAATATTTTGCCAGCTCCTCTGTCTTTTCGGGCCAACCCATTGTTGAGAAGGGCCAGAGAGCAGAGGAGAACCATGTGTCAAGCACGTCATTTTCCTGTCTCACAGGCGCGCCGCACTTTGGGCACTTGTCGATATCTGTTTTGGAAACAGTCATCTCACCGCAGGCATCGCAATAGAAGGCAGGAATTCTGTGACCCCACCAATGCTGACGGGAGATGCACCAGTCGTGTACATTTTCCATCCAGTTTGTATATGTTTTTGTAAAGCGTTCAGGCTCAAACTTAACTCTGCCGTCATAAACCACTTCGAGAGCAGGCTTTGCAAGAGGCTCCATTTTTACAAACCACTGATTTGAGGTCAGGGGCTCAACTGTGTTGTGACAGCGGTAGCAGGTGCCAACATTGTGGGCATGGGGAATGGTCTTTATGAGATATCCTTCAGCCTCAAGATCTGCCACAAGTGCCTTGCGACATTCGTATCTGTCCATACCCTCATACTTGCCCGCATAGGAATTCATCGTTGCGTCGTCGTTCATAACCCTTATTTGCTCAAGATTATGTCTCTGACCTACAAGGAAGTCGTTGGGGTCATGGGCAGGAGTTATCTTAACGCATCCCGTACCAAAGCCTATCTCAACATAGTCATCGGCAATGACCGGAAGCTCTCTGCCCACAAGAGGCAGAATGAGTGTCTTGCCTATGAGGTGCTTTGTATTTTCATCCTGGGGGTTTACGGCAACGGCGGTATCGCCGAACATGGTCTCGGGACGGGTTGTCGCGATCTCAACGTATCCGTCTTCACCCTTAATGGGATACTTGATGTGCCAGAAATTTCCGTTCTGCTCGGTGTATTCGACCTCGGCATCCGATAATGCCGTGATGCAGTGAGGACACCAGTTTATGATTCGGTTTCCGCGATAGATAAGCCCCTTGTCATATAGGTTTACGAAAACCTCACGAACGGCTTTTGAGCAGCCCTCATCCATTGTAAAGCGTTCTCTTGTCCAGTCACAGGAAGCTCCCAGCTTTTTGAGCTGGCTTATGATGCGTCCGCCGTATTGCTCCTTCCAAGCCCAAACCCTTTCAAGGAATTTTTCACGGCCAAGATCATAACGTGTGAGCCCTTCGTTAACGCGGAGCTGTTCCTCAACCTTGATCTGTGTTGCGATTCCCGCATGGTCTGTTCCGGGGACCCAAAGGGTGCTGAAGCCCTGCATCCTCTTATAGCGGACAAGGATATCCTGAAGAGTTTCGTCAAGGGCGTGACCCATATGAAGCTGTCCTGTTACGTTCGGAGGGGGGATAACTACGCTGAAAGCGGGCTTTCCGTCCCTCGGATCGGGGGTAAAATAACCTTTGTCGCACCAGTTTTTATAAATTCGATCCTCGAATTCCTTCGGCGCGTAGGTCTTTGAAAGTTCTGTCATATTCATTTTCTGACCTCCTGTATAGTTATGAAATATTTTGCAAAAAAAATAACGCTTCGCATCCCATTCAGGACGCCGAAGCGCGGTACCACCTGATTTCGTGCCAAAAGCACGCTCTCGCTCTGTACAAAATACAGCCTCTCTGTAACGTGAGAACACGTCCTGTGCTAATTGGCAAGCGCCGTTCACAAAGACCGCTCGGAGACTACTTCATCGTTTTTTGCCGCAGGGCTTCCACCCTCCCCCGCTCTCTATGGGCAAATCTGACGATTACTACTTCCCGTCACTGCGTTTACGTCCAATTATAACACATATTTTTTCATTTGTCAATGATTTTTGCAAACAATAAGATTGACAAAAATCATAAAATGTGTTAATATAATCAAAAAGCCTTTGGAGGAAGAAAAATGCTGAAAACAGAACGCACATCGGTCATGAACTTTGAAAACGCCATAAGAGGCGCAAGAAATCCAATGAACAGCTGGGCAAAAATGGACAGCGAGTATGATGCTGAGGGCAATTTTGTTTTCGGTGCAAACGATATTGACCTTGCAAAAAGACTTGCAAAAGCAGGCAGTGATCACAGAAAATTCCTTCGCCAGATATTTGTTTCGGTTGATATAACCGCCCCCCTTTATTGGTGGAAGGAATTTGATACGTATAAGGTTGGAACGGTTGCAAACTCCTGCTCAACCATGCACAAAATACACACAAAGCCATTTGAGCGTGACGATTTCAGCCACGACCGTATGACAGAGGATGCACTTGCGGCTCTTGATGCGCTTGTAGCTTATCTGGAATGTGAAAGGCAGAAATTTGTTGATAACAAAGATGACCGCAGTCATTGGCACAATATGATACAGCTCCTCCCCTCCTCCTTTAACCAGATGCGAACAGTCACACTTAATTATGAAAACCTTATCGGCATTTATTATGCCCGCAGAGGGCACAAGCTGGCAGAATGGCACACCCTTTGCGATTGGATAATGTCTCTACCCTACGCAAAGGAGCTTATCGCCATAAAAGAAGATAACTGAACCAAAAGAGATGAGCCGCAAAGCCGGCTCAGCTCTTGAATTTTTATATTGTCAATAATAATTTAACGGTGCATAATGAAACGAAAGGCAGGTGAGAGTATGAAATATCCTATCGAGGTCAGAGAAGCTATGGCTTTGCTTTCTGCAAACGGAGATGAAGCGTATATCGTCGGCGGATGCCTTAGAAATATGCTTATGGGAAAGCAGCCTCATGACTGGGATATGACCACCTCTGCTCTGCCCTGCCAAACTGCAGAAGTATTCAGATCAAAGGGCTATAGCGTTATCGAAACAGGTATAAAGCACGGCACTGTCACCGTTCTCATAAACCGTCTGCCAATTGAAATAACCACCTTCAGAGTTGACGGAGAATATTCGGATTCCCGCCACCCCGACAATGTCAGCTTCACCCCCTCTCTTGAGGAGGATCTCGCACGCCGAGATTTTACCGTCAACGCAATGGCATATAGCGAAAAAAGCGGTCTAGTTGACCTTTATAACGGAAAAAAAGATCTTTCGGATATGCTTTTGAGAGCTGTTGGAGATGCCTCAAAGAGATTTAAAGAGGATGCTCTGCGCATACTCAGAGCCTTCCGTTTTTCTGCCGAGCACGGCTTTTCTATCGAAGAAAACACAAAAAAAGCAATTATAGAGGGAAAAGAAGGTCTTATTAACATTTCAAGAGAGCGCATCTATGCGGAACTTTATAGAGCACTGCTTGGCGACTATGCGGAAAAGGCGATATCAGCTCTTATAGAATGTGGGCTTTTGCCATTTATATTTGCAGAATACAAGGATGAAGCTACCCCCGTTGCCGATATTATCGGCAAACTCCCAAAAAACATAGGTACAAGGCTTGCCGCACTCATTTGGCCCCTTGGAAGAGAGAAAGCGGAAAGTGCCCTTGCCTCACTTAAAATGAGCAATCAGGATAAAAAGGCAGTAAAAAACACCCTTGAAGCGGCCGTTTTCCTGAAAAGCACCCCCGTCAGAACCGAAGAAGAAGCAAGACTCTTCATCGCTCATTTCCCACTGAATTTTTCTGACAGCACTATGCTTGCTTCTCTTCTCGGAGATTGCAGCAAAGCTTCGCAAATGCTTATAGAAAAGGCGGCAAAATCGGATTTTCCAAAAAGCGTAGGTGAGCTTGCTATAGGCGGTGCGGAGATAATTTCTCTTGGCGCAAACGGCAGAGAAACGGGTGAGGTGCTTTCATTTTTGCTTGAGAGGGCTATCCTTGATCCAAAGCAGAATAACAAAAATAACCTTAAAAAACTTGCACTGAAGTATATTTCGGAGAGGAAAAAATGAGCATAGTTACAGCAGAAGAGATAAAAAAAAGCCAAGGCAGAATAATGGGCATTGATTTTGGAGAGGTAAGAACAGGCGTTGCTGTCTCGGACATCGGGCGTTTTCTTGCATCGGGAATAGGCTATATAAAGGTTGGAGGACTGCACAAAACCGCAGAAAAAATTGCCGAGATGACCTTGGAGCAAGGTGTGTCTGCTATAGTAATCGGCTGTCCTGTGAATATGAACGGCACAGAAGGACCGAGAGCAGAGCGTTGCCGTGATTTTGCAGAAGAGGTTGCCAGACTTACAGATCTTCCGGTTGCTATGATAGACGAACGAATGACAACAATGGCCGCATCACGTTTTTTAAACGAGACTAACACGAGAGGTGCAAAAAGAAAAACCGTTATCGACACCCTTTCGGCTCAGATCATACTGCAAAATTTTCTTGACAGACTGAAAAATATATAAAAAGCTTTTTACTAAAAAGTAATTAAGCGGGGTACGGGGCAACGCCCCATATCCCGCTTAATTACTTTTCAAGGCTTCTTTATAGTGTTTTCTTTTCGTTTATTTTAGTGCAAATAGCGTCCGAAAGAGCCACAAACTGAGCGATGTCAAGCCTCTCTCCTCTGATATCCGAGCGGTGACCGCACGCCTCAATTATTCCCTTTATTTCGTCCTTGCCAAGCTCTCCAAAGCCGTTTGCAAGAGCGTTTGAAAGCGTTTTTCTCCTCTGCTCAAAGGCCGACTTTATTGTGCGGAATAAAGTAGCCTCGTCTTTTGGCTTATACGGGATCTCCTTATATAGCTTAATGCGCACAACTGCCGAATCCACCTTTGGGGCAGGAACAAAATTGTCGGCACTGACGGTAAAAAGCTTTTCCGCCTCTCCATAGTATGCAAGAACAGCCGTTATAGCACCGTAATCGGATTTTCCTGCCTTTGCACAAAGCCTGTCGGCAACTTCTTCCTGTATCATAATAGTAATAGCGTCAAACGGCAATCTGCTCTCAAGAAGCTTCATAAGGATAGGCGTGGTTATATAATATGGAAGATTTGCGCAAACCGAAACGCTTCCCTTTTCAAAATATGGGCGAATAAGAATCTCAAGATCCGCCTTCATAACATCTTCATTTATGATCTCAACATTTTTATAATCACCCAGAGTATAGGAAAGCACGGGGAGCAGATTTTTGTCTATTTCAAGCGAAATGACCTTTTCATAACGCTCCGCCAGCTCCTTGGTCAGAACGCCGATACCGGGACCTATCTCAAGAATCGTGCTCTCCTCTGTTTCGGAACACGAATCGGCAATATCCGAAACCACCATGCCGTTTGTCAAAAAATTCTGCCCCAGCTCTTTGCGAAAACCAATGCCAAAGGCCTTCATTATATTTTTGATTGTTCCAAGATCACATAAATTCATAACCTGCTCCCGATTTTTTTATTCTAAGCTATATATTATCATATTTCAGCGGAAAAATCAAGTTTTATCTAAATTACTATTGATTTTTTCGCTCTTCTGTGTTATAATCTATCTTACTTGCTAGAATGGCTCAGTTGGTAGAGCAGTTGATTCGTAATGAGTAGGTTGCACCTAAAAAATCAGTAGGTCGCACAGAAACATTGAAATCTCAACAACGAGATAAATTACAACCATAACATTTCACAAAAAAGGGGTCAAAACCCCTTATATATGCTGGTATGGCTCAGTGGTAGAGCAGCGCATTCGTAATGCGCAGGCCGTGGGTTCAAATCCCACTACCAGCTCCAAATCCCATCTGATTAAGGTCAGATGGGATTTTTGTTGCCCAAAATCCGTTGCCAAATTTGGCAACGGATTAATTTGTATGTTCAGTATAATCAATAAAAATTCTTGGCTTTTCCAAAAGAAGACGGTATCATCAGTGGTAAGGTGGTGATATTATGCGTACAGCATACGAGGCTCTACATCGAGCCATAATTAAAGATTTTGGGAAATGGTACTCCTTTGAGTGGAAAGCGGTGGCCAATGAAGTAAAGCCAAAAATACAGTCAGGTGAACTTGCATCAAAACATTGGAATTCTATTTTTCTTCCCGATTTAGATAACTTATGCGTAGGATACAGAGCATTTGGGGAATTCTTCATAAACGGAAACTTATCAAATGGTGCTGATTTCGGAAGGACACAGGGTGCAAATATCGAATTACTTAAAAGCTTACAATGCTCTTGTCGTTATTGGGTGTTCTCGTCTTATTCTTTTGACGATAATTTCTCTCTGCGGGGATTTAGAACTAAATTAGAGGCTATTGAGTGTTGGAAGTCACAGATGAGAAGAGCGGATGATTTATTCTACACTTTTTGGTATAGGTGGTGATGAAATGTTATTTGAGAACTTTGAGGATATTTTAAGTTATGAGTATGTATACCCTGTTGATGTTTGGTTGGTTAGAGAGTTCAAAAACGCAAAGCACTACGAACCAGGCGAACTAATAAACGATGAATTCAAAGAGTTTATATTAACATTCACAGAAGGGGTCATCAAGAGAGGCAGACGAAAGTATGGAGAAACCGAGGATGAGTGGCGGTTGCTGTGGTTCCATTTTATAAGCCAAAGAAATCTATACAGAGATACCCACACTTTTGAGTACAGCCATTTCTTAATCATCTTGGACCAATGCCTTATCCTTGAACACGAAGGACAGCCTATTCCGAACCTTTTGCGCTAATTACATATTTTGCATTTACAGCCGGCGTTGCCGGCTGATTTTTTTATATAGAAAAATATGTTGGACATATAAAAAATATTTTTACACATTGTGGGCGTACTCGTGACAGAATGCCTTTTTTGAAGACATCTACTTTTAAGTTAAGTGTAAGTTAAAAAAGGAGGAAAATACTTATGAGTTATATGTCAAAAAGAACAAAGCATCTTGGTGTTAAAGTCAGTGATGCAAAATATCAAGAGATAGTCTCTTTCGCTGATGAAAAAGGCGTCTCTATCAGCGCCTTACTTGTATTGGCTGTGAGCGAGTACATAAAGGCAAATAAGAATAATTATGTTTACGGAGGAAATGTTCATGGAAATTAAGTTTAGAAAGAACGAGAGTGCTGCCTCTCTCATTGAAAAAGGTAAGAATAGTGTAACAAGACATCTTAATAGTCTTGCAAAAGGTGAAGGTGAAATATTCGAGAAGTTTAGAGCATATAGTCCTGACTTTGCTTATGCTGTTAAAGATTATGTAGGGATTTATAAAAAGCTCAAAAAAGATGATTCTGATACGGGTTTACAAGAAGAGTTTGACCTTGCTACCAAGAATCTCATAAAGGCTTTTAGGTTCGGGGATGCAGCAAAAGATTATTCTTTTTTGAGTGACAACTTCTTTGAGATAAAAAAATCCCCGTTGTATATCGGTATGGAGACCATCTTTGATGCCTCTCTTTTTAGAGAAGCGGGTAAGCAGAGATTATTTGCAAACATTTACAATCTTAGCCTGACAGTCAGAAAAGTCCTACCTGACTGTTTCGTCTTCTATGTAAAGCCCTACTTCTACTTCGTTGACTGCACTCGTGGAATGGTTCTGAAAAGATATGACTATAAGGTGGATGATTTCAATTTCGAGGACTACCTTTGGAATGATGAAACTGGTGCTTTATCATATCAAGATGAAGAACTGTTTAGCCCTTTTGATTGTCTAATGGGCGATTGGCGAAAGCCATATAAGAAGCCTAAAAGAAGCGGTAGCGGGGATTCTGGTACAGAGTATTGGTATATAAATTTCAGAAGTCCAGAAACTGCAGAATATTTCGGTGGACATTTCGGTATGCCCGTTCATCAAATTGTGATGCTGTGCTGGTACGGGTTAAACGTTATGAAATTCTGTATAGGTTCTGCTTCTCTCCTTACCGTAGACCACATTAATGACGATAGTTTGGATAATTCAATCATGAACCTTGCAATAGTAACAAGGATGGCTAATATTTCAAAAGAGCATCATGGAACAAAAGGTACTAATTTTCTGATTTTCTTTGAGGTCTGTGGTTACTGTGCTACACCCTTCGATTACAAATACAATTTTTGATGTGCGGGTAAAAAGTTTAAAATGCTGTTTCCGTTGAACTTACTGCGGAGATGGACATATAAAAAGTCCACCTCTGCAGTTGAAAATAAAAAATAGAGACAAATGTAAAAAGCATACTGTATTAATATGAAAGCTGGTAATTTAAGCTTTGATTAATTACTAGTACATATTACTACAAGGTAATACTTAATGATTATTAAATAAAGAAATTTGGAGGCACAAGTATATGAAGTTGAGTGATGAGTTTGATGAATTGTATAGATTAGCTGAGCGTATAGGTTTCAAAGGGGCTCAGGTTGAAGAGTTTATAATAAGAATTTTGCACACAGTAAATGAAACAATAAGAAAATGCTTAAATGAAACAACTGGAAGTGATTTATGATGAGGTTTATTTCATATGATTGCCCTCGTTGCAAGACAAAATTGCCCGTAGAAGTCAGATATGACAACATGGGTATGGTAAGGACTTGGTGCCAAAGGTGCGACAGGTGTGTTTACATATACAAGTTGAAGATTGTTAAAAAAGAGAATTAAATTACGAAAGGTTAAAATGGTGATTTTTATGTTCAGAGAAAAAGAGAAAAAATGTGGTAAAGACAGAATGGTGGGTATAATAAATGGCGAGGTTGATGTAGAGCGTTTAGAGAGTGATAGTGATGATTTTTATAAAGGTTACGTTGCTGGTGTTAAAGCGGCATACTTGTTTTACATAAAGAGACCTAAATGTACTTGTCCTTTTCAGTTGTGTTTATCTTGTGACCGTTCTATTCCCTGTGATAACTGTGATTCCAATCACGGTTTTAAGAGAGAACTCTCAGTGGATTATTGTCGTGGGTATAGTTCGGGTTATGAAAGATGTTCTGCTGCATGGGATGATATTCTCCCAGAAGCAATTAGAAAAGACAATGGTATATTTGAATATTCTACTGAAACACAAGATGATTGTTGTGAGCAAGAACATTTTAACGAGAATGATATATGGAATTACAAATATATTTTGGGATATAAAAAGGGTTATAATAACGGGTTTGAAGACGGGCTGAGCGATGGAATGGACGAAGTACTTGAACTTGATGAAGACGTGTTGGATGCTATATTTGAAATCAGACAGCAAATAAAAGAAATTCAAGGATTAGCACAGCGTTTAGAAGAGCCTGATGCTGTTACAAGCAGAATGGCGGTTGAATTGTATGGAGTACAAGGTAAACTAACAGATTTGACGCAGATGCTTGTAATGGATAACGTGTTCAGATACTGGCATAAACGTCAGGTTGAAGAAGAGATATAACATAATATTGGGTTGGGGTGCTTGTCCATCAGATTACTATACGAAATATGGCTGTCCTTCACGTACAGCCATATTTCCTATATTTTACTTCATAACCTTTTCAAGCAAAGACTGGTAACTATCGACCACATCATAAACGACATTGCCGCTGCTGATTGCCTTGAAATGCTCTCTGGCACAGTGAATCTTGGATTCCTCAATCAGTCGCAACTGCATAGAGTTCATAGAACCCTTTGTTTCTGCCACGAAATAGATGTGCTTGATGTTGTTCTCATAGAACGCAATAGCCCAGTCGGGGTTGTAATGACCAACAGGGGTAGAGATGTAGAACCCATCGGGCAGTTTTACATAAACTGCCACATCGGTGCTGACATCCAGACTCTCAGCAAACGCTTTTTCGTTGGTGGAGTCATAAACGATATGGTCATACAGATGCTTGTTCGCCTTGATAGCATTGACACCCAACTTACCCTTGAT
>JAZNCT010000022.1:0-2862 GCA_045587665.1 Eubacteriales bacterium | reverse complement strand
ACAAGCAAATAGACCGAGCTAAAGCTCGGTCTATTTCATTTATATAGATATTTAATTTGTATAATTATCGAAATAGCCCTGAACAAGAACAACCGGTGTTCCCTTATCTCCGCTTCCGCTGGTAAGATCGCAAAGCGAACCGATAAGGTCTGTCAGCTGACGGGGAGTTGTTCCCTGAGCGGCCATGTTACCAACAAGAGAGCTTCCGTCCTTAGCTTTAATGCTGTTTGAAATAGCTTCCTTCAGTGCTTCGCCCGAAAGGTCCTTGAAATCGTTATCGGCAAGATATTTCAGCTTTAGCTCGTTTGGCGTGCCGATAAGACCTTCGGTATAGGCAGGAGATACTACCGGATCGGCAAGTTCCCAAATCTTGCCCTGGGGATCCTTGAACGCGCCGTCACCGTATACCATTACCTCAACGTGCTTGCCTGTGGCATCAAAGATCTTCTTTTGAATATCAAGCACAAGACCTTTGCACTCTCTGGGAAATAGCTTGACCGAATCCTCGGTTGATTTGTTTGAACCGAGAAGACCGTATTTTTCGTTGCAGCCGCTTCCGTTTACGGGAGCATTCAGTATATCGTCAAGACCGCATACGACCTTTGCTCCTGCTGCCTTCAGAATTCTCTTTGTGCGTGCTCTTGTGTGAATATCGCAGGTCAGGATGTGATCGGCATAGTCAAGAACAGCCTTTGCCTGATTTGCAAAGATTATTTCCACCTCTGCTCCACATTCCTTTACAAGATTTCCGTAATATTCAACATAATCAACGCCTGTAAATTCATGCTTGTTCTCTCCGAAAAGCTCGCGGTACCTTTCAAGAGAAAGAACATCGCTATAGGGGTTTACGCCGGCTTCGTCTATCTTATCAAGGCTTACCAGCTGGTTTCCAACCTCATCGGAAGGATAGCTGAGCATAAGAACCACCTTTTTTGCTCCCTTTGCAATGCCTCGCAGGCATATAGCAAAGCGGTTACGGGAAAGAATAGGGAATATAACACCCACCGTCTCTCCGCCCAGCTTAGCCTTAACGTCTGCGGCGATAGCGTCAACATTTGCATAGTTGCCCTGGGCTCTTGCCACTATAGACTCTGTTATAGAAATAACGTCACGGTCACGAAGCTCGAATCCTTCAAATTCAGCCGCCTCAAGAACACTTTCACTTACTATTGCGGCAAGGTCATCTCCCTCGCGTATAATGGGACAGCGGATTCCTCTTGAAACTGTGCCCACTCTGCGTTCATAGTTTGCCATTTTATCTTCCTACTTTCATATTTTAAATTCGGATCATTCCCACTCGATAGTACCGATAGGCTTTGGTGTCAGGTCAAGAAGAACGCGGTTTATGCCTTCAACCTCATGGGTGATTCTGTCGGTTATCTTGTGGAGTATTGCATATGGGATCTCCTCGATAGTTGCTGTCATTGCATCCTTTGTGTTTACGGCGCGGATTATTGCAGGCCAGCCCTCATAGCGACTCTCGTCCTTTACACCTACGCTCTTTATATCCGGAACGGCGATGAAATACTGCCAAACCTTCTCACTGAGACCGCATTTATCAAATTCTTCACGGAGAATTGCATCTGCCTCACGGAGAGCGTGAAGTCTGTCACGAGTAATTGCGCCAAGACATCTTACTCCAAGACCGGGGCCCGGGAACGGCTGGCGGTAGACCATTGCATGAGGCAGTCCAAGTGCCTCACCAACAACTCTCACTTCATCCTTGTAAAGCAACTTTATAGGTTCAACAAGGCTGAATTTAAGATCTTCGGGAAGGCCTCCGACGTTATGATGACTCTTAACAGCCTTTTTGCCCTCAGCAGCCTTGATGCTTTCGAGAATATCGGGATAAATAGTTCCCTGTGCCAAAAATTCAACACCACTGAGCTTTCTCGCCTCGTCTGCAAAAACATTTATAAA
Source organism: Eubacteriales bacterium (assembly GCA_045587665.1). GTDB lineage: Bacteria > Bacillota > Clostridia > Oscillospirales > CAG-272 > SIG710. Next base: position 942 of record JAZNCT010000022.1, on the reverse strand, counting down.
CTCTGCGCCAATGATCTTTCTCTTTTTCTCGGGGTCGCTCACACCTGCAAGCAGATCAAGGAAGCGATCTGTTGCATCAACATAGACAAGGTTTGCGTCAAGCTCTTCGCCAAATACCTTAATAACATTTTCAGATTCATCCTTACGCATAAGGCCATGATTTACGTGGACACAAACAAGCTGTTTTCCGATTGCTTTTATGAGAAGTGCTGCAACAACGCTGGAGTCAACACCGCCCGAGAGTGCCAGAAGAACCTTTTTGTCTCCTACCTGCTCTCTTACAGAGGCAACCTGCTCTTCAATAAAAGCATCTGCAAGTGCTTTTGTTGTGATTCTTTCCATTGTTTCGGGACGTACACTCGAATTCATATATTTGCTCCTTAAAACTCAAGAATTATTTAATTGTATTGCTCTTTTCCTTTTGAATAACGTCATGTGCACCGCCCTCAACGATACTTGTTGCCGAAACAAGTGTCAGCACAGCCTTTTCCTGAAGCTCAGGAATAGTCAGTGCACCGCAATTACACATAGTTGACTTGACCTTTGCAAGTGACATTGCCACGTTATCCTTAAGAGATCCTGCATATGGAACATATGAGTCAACGCCCTCTTCAAACGAGAGCTTCTTGTCGCCGCCAAGGTCATATCTCTGCCAGTTTCTCGCTCTTGCAGAGCCTTCGCCCCAATATTCTTTATAGTATGTTCCACCAATACTTACCTTATTTGAAGGAGACTCGTCAAAGCGTGCAAAATATCTGCCAAGCATAACAAAATCTGCTCCCATAGCAAGGGCAAGAGTTATGTGGTGGTCGTAAACTATACCGCCGACAGAGCAAACGGGAATATAGATTCCTGTTTCCTCAAAATATCTGTCTCTCTCTGCGCAAACATCAATAAGAGCAGTTGCCTGACCGCGTCCGATACCAAGTCGGATCGTAGCCA
>JAZNCT010000021.1:0-18767 GCA_045587665.1 Eubacteriales bacterium | reverse complement strand
GCGGAGCGATGTTTGAGCTTGATAGTGAGAGCGGCAGGGGTATATCCGTTAAAAGGATCCGCACAGACGAGGGCTGAAGGGCTTTTTGAAGGGAGAATGAGGATTGAAAAAGGATAGGCTGATATATATAGCTTCGGTTGTGGTATGCGTGGCATTGCTTGTGCTGGGGTATTTTGCCGTGGCATTTAATGATGATTTTTATGCTTCTGACGACGGAACTTTATATATAAGAGCAAAGGTTGAGCAGATAATAGAATCCTCTATTTCTGATAGCGGCGAGGGTGATACCGTGTTTTCGGCAAGAATTTCCTCCGGAGAGAAAAATGGAGAGCTTGTCAGGGTATATCAAAACCAAAGTGCCTACACTGTTTTTAACCCAAGAGAGGTACAAAAGGGCGATAGCGTTATCATAGCACTTTTTGAAGGGGTGGAAAACTGGCACTTTATCGACTTTGTCAGATCCGATGCGATAGTTGTGCTGCTTCTTATTTTTGCACTGTTGCTCATGGCTTTCGGCAGAAAAAAAGGGCTGAAAACGGTTCTTTCTCTGTTTTTGACGGTTGCTTCGGTGCTGTTTGTGTTTATTCCTGCGGTGCTTGGAGGCGGAAACATATATTTGTGGGCTGTGGCCATATGTATTTATATCATATTTATGACTCTTGTAATAACCGATGGACTGAGTCCAATGAGCCTTGCGGCGGCAATAGGCTGCACGGGAGGAGTATTTGCTTCGCTTATTGTTACATTTCTTGCAGACTTTGCCCTTAAACTTACCGGAAACGCAGAGCCAAACTCTGTGTATCTTATAAGCATAGGAAACGGGCTGGATCTCAGAGCACTGATCTATGCTTCGATAATTATAGGCTCGGTTGGCGCGGTCATGGATGTGGCTGTTGATATCTCCGCTTCTCTGAAGGAGCTTGCAATAAAGCTGAAGAATCCCGGAATGAGGGAGCTTTTCTCTTCAGGAATCAACATAGGCAGAGACGTTATCGGAACTATGTCAAACACACTTGTGCTGGCATACATCGGCGGTTCACTTGGCTCACTTTTGCTCTATTCATACAATAATTGGCAAAGTCCTATATATCTTTTCAACATAGAAATAATAATTGTTGAAATACTTAAAATAATCGTTGGAAGCATTGGTATTTTGCTTACTCTGCCGCTGACGGCACTTGTTAGTTCTTTTATATACACAAGGCGGGGCATAAAAAAACGATTTTTGAAAGATAGCGGCGATTTTGTAAACGAGGATGAATATTCGATCCTCCTTGAAAATGCCGGAACCTTTGAGGCGGAAAACAAGGACGTTTAAGATGAAAAAACAGACAAAGAAGCCGACGGCGATAGTTGCCTTTGGTGACGGCAGATTTGCGGAAGTGTTGAAAAATGAGCTTGAATATGTTGGATTTGCCGTAAAAAACAAGGATGAAGATGCCGATCTTTTGCTGGCTGAGGGGGAGATATTACCGTTTTTTTCTGCACATACTTATAAAAGGGTAATTGCTTTTTGCCCCCAAGGAGAAAGACCTGAGGGGAAGATCAAAGCAGATCGCGTTTTTCCTACGATATTTTTGCTTGAAGAGCTTGAAGAGGAGCTGAGAAACGCATATTTCAGCTTGACACTTGGCGCAAATATACAATGCCAACAAAAAGATAAAGCACAGGCGAAAAATCGGGAGCAGAATGAAAATTTTGAAATAGCTATGCCAAAAGAGGGCGGATATGCTATTGTATTTGGCAAAAAAATAGAGCTTAGCGAAAATGAATCGACTGTTTTGCGGATGCTTATCGAAGCATCGTCGGCCGGAGAAAAGGTCAGCCGCTTGAGGCTTGCCCATGCTATAGGCCACACCGAAGGTGAGAGCGGCAATATAGTTGACGTTTATATATGCCGCCTCAGACAAAAGCTTGAAAAGCCTTTTGCAAGAAGATTTATCTCCACTGCAAGGGGAGAGGGGTATTATATATCGGGATGCGGAGGAAAAATATATGAAAAATGAATTTGAAATAAAGATAAAGATGAATTCCGAAATGATGAGAAAATTTTTGTTTGTATCCGAAAAAGAAGGGCGTTCGCCTAACAATCAGTTTCTTTTTATGCTCAGAAACAATGTGGCATATTATGAAAAGACCAAGGGCAAGATAAAGCCTGCCGAGCTTTCTGCTATTGATATATCGGCTTATGAAGGCGAAAATGAGTAATTTATAAACACAAAGGAGAGACATAGAATGTTTGGCAATGATTATTTCAGCGATTATGGCGAATTCACCGAGTTTGGAGAGATGTTCGATACCTTGGCAGAGGGCATTGTTCCAATGATAGGAATTTTTCTTATAGTTCTGCTTTTCAGTTTTGCAATAGCACTTGCTTTTTATCTGCTTCAGGCTTACGGACTTTATAAAATGGGCAAGACCGTCGGTTCTCCTGCGCCGTGGTTGGCCTTTATACCTGTGGTGAATATCTATGCACTTGGAAAGATTGCTGAAACTCCCACCCCCGCATCTCCAAAGCCACTCAGGTATGGACCTGTTTTGCTTGTTTTAAACGTGGTCAACACTGTTATTTCCAATATCAGCGCATTTATGATGATCAACGGCATGATTGAGATTATATCCAACTATGAAAGCTATGAATATGAGGAGCTGCTTGCCGAGTTGCTGACAGTCAGCAGAAGCGGATCCTTTATTGTGAGCGCACTGTCGTTTGCCTTTACCGTGTTCTACTACATAGCTCTCTATAAGCTCTTTAAGCTTTTTGTTCCCAAGAGTGCGACGGCATATCTGATAGTGGCTGTTTTTTTCTCGGTTGCTCTGCCGATAATGATATTCTGCCTTAGAAATAAGCCTGCAAATGTTTACAGGAACACAGGCTTTGGCGGAACATATGGCTATGAAGAGAATAATTTTTCCTCAAATGACTATTACGACCGGAAATAAAAAAAGCCCACTGCGGTTTTTGCTCTGAACAAACGATTTTTGGGAACGAAAGCAGTGGGCTTATGATTTCAAATAAGCTTTTTTTGCAGAGACAAATATCTATGATGTAAGTATGACTATGTATAAGGCAGGCAAGATAAATGCTAAGCTTGATGCTAACGATATCGTTTGTGCTTCTGCTTTTGAAAACGGGTTGGTTGTGCGAGTTTTGTTTTAAAGTAAGTCCTTGAGTGTATCCTATTGTGCAACTCTCCAAAAGTCGTAAAAAAAGAATATTGTGCTTGACAAAAAAGTCGAAATATGGTATCATTTAAGTGATGAAAAAACGGATTTCTGCGACTGACGGATAATTATGGAAAATAACCATAGTGGAACAGAAATCTCACACATGCCGACCGTCTGGGCGCACTTGATTCCATGAAATCGGAATAAGTGCACCCTTTTAGTTTTTTTATGGAGGTTAATATGAAAAAAGTAGGAATCGTTATGGGCAGTGACAGTGATCTTCCCATTATCCGCAAGTGCACCGATACCCTTGCATCCCTTGGAATACCATTTGAAGTGCACGTTTATTCAGCGCACAGAACACCTGCAGAAGCAGGCAATTTTGCGCGCGAAGCAAAGAAAAACGGCTTTGGAGTTATGATAGCTGCGGCAGGAATGGCAGCTCACCTTGCAGGCGCAATTGCCGCAAACACAACACTGCCCGTTATCGGAATTCCCTGTAAATCAACAAATCTTGACGGCATTGATGCCCTGCTGTCAACAGTTCAGATGCCCACAGGCATACCTGTAGCTACTGTTGCCATAGACGGGGGCGCCAATGCCGCTTTGCTTGCTGCCCAGATGCTGGCTGTCTCGGATGATGAGCTTTCAGCAAAGCTTGATGCAAAGCGTATGTCGGACGCAAAAAAGGTTCTGGAAAAAAACGCCGCAGTTGAGGCGGAATTTAATAAGTAAATTTTATATAACATAAGGAGAATAAGAATATGAAACTCGTTTACACAGGAAAAACAAAGGACGTTTTTGCACTTGAAAATGGAAACTACCTTCTTAAATTTAAGGATGACTGCACCGGCAAGGACGGCGTTTTCGATCCCGGTGAAAATTCTGTTGGTCTTACGATCGACGGTGTTGGAGACGTTAATCTCCGTATGTCAATCTATTTCTTTGAAAAGGTCAATGCGGCAGGCATCAAGACACATTATGTGAGTGCTGACCTTGCAAACACAACCATGGAGGTTCTTCCCGGTAAGGTTTTCGGTAAGGGCCTTGAGGTTATCTGCCGTCATAAGGCTGTAGGCTCCTTCTACCGCCGTTACAGCGATTATTGCAACGAGGGCGACGACCTTCCTGCATATGTTGAAACAACATTTAAGAATGACGAAAAGGGCGATCCGCTTGTTACCAAGGACGGTCTTGTTGACCTTGGCGTTATGACTGCAGAGCAGTATGATGATATCAAGACTATGACTCAGAAGATCACTCAGATAGTTGCTGATGATCTGAAAGAAAAGGGTCTTGTTCTTTATGATATCAAATTTGAGTTCGGTTACGATGCAGAGGGCAAGGTTATGCTTATCGACGAGATCGCATCCGGCAATATGCGCGTTTATAAAGACGGCAAGTATATAGACCCCATGACACTCTCTGAGCTGTTCTTCGCTTAAATCGGGAGGTCATATGGGTGGATTTTTCGGAGCGGCGCTGAAGCGCGACGCAATGATGGACGTGTTTTTCGGAACAGATTATCATTCTCATCTGGGAACACGCCGCGCAGGCATGGCGGCTTATAATGAGACAGACGGCCTGCAGAGATCTATTCACAATATACAAAATTCGCCTTTCAGGACAAAATTTGAAAATATTTTCGATGAGATGAGCGGAAACAGCGCAATAGGCTGTATCAGCGATAGCGATCCACAGCCCTTGCTTATCCGCTCAAAGCTTGGAACATATGCTATCTGCATTGTTGGTGCGGTGAATAATTCTGACCAGCTCCTCTCGGAATATTTTGATCATACCCACGGTCAGTTTAACGCAATGACCGGCGGTAAAGTGAATTCGACAGAGCTCGTTGCGGCCCTTATCGGTCTTAAGGACAGCTTTTGTGAGGGAATCAAATTTGCTCAGAGTGTTATTGATGGCTCTGCTTCAGTGCTGATACTGAAAAATGGCGGAAACATTATTGCCGCAAGAGACAAAATGGGCAGAACTCCCGTCCTGATAGGAAAAAGCGAGGACGGGTACTGCGCAACCTTCGAGTCATTTGCCTATAAAAAGCTTGGTTTTGAGGATGAAAGGGAGCTGGGGCCCGGTGAGATAGTTGAATTTTCATGCGAAGGTATAGAACAGCTTGCCAAGCCCGGTGACAAAATGAAGATATGTGCATTTTTGTGGTCGTATTATGGATATTCTACCTCAAATTATGAGGGCGTGAATGTTGAAACAATGCGATACCGCAATGGCGAAATTATGGCGGAGACAGACAGAGAAAGAGGACTTGCACAGGATATTGACTATGCCTGCGGCGTGCCCGATTCGGGAACACCCCATGCTATAGGATATGCAAATAATAGCGGCGTGCCCTTTGCGCGTCCCTTTATCAAGTATACACCAACATGGCCGCGAAGCTTTATGCCCTCAAATCAGAGGGACAGAAACCGAGTGGCAAAGATGAAGCAGATTCCTGTTCATGAACTGATTCAAGATAAGAATTTGCTTTTTGTTGACGATTCTATAGTCAGAGGTACACAGCTGAAGGAGACGGTTGATTTTCTTTATGACCACGGTGCAAAGAGTGTTCATATGCGTTCTGCCTGCCCTCCGATCATGTATGGCTGCAAGTATCTGAATTTTTCTTCCTCGGGAAGCGAAATGGAGCTCATTGCGAGACGTGTGATCGATGAGCTTGAAGGCAAGGAAGGACTGAAGCATATCGAAGAATACAGCGATGGCAGTACCGAGCGCGGAAAAAATCTGCGCCGTGCTATCTGCGAACAGCTTCATTTTGCATCTCTTGAATTTCAGTCTCTTGAAGGAATAGTGAAAGCTATAGGTATTGACAAATGCAAGCTTTGCACCTATTGCTGGAACGGTAAGGAATAGAATATTTGAAAGGATTTTTATAAAATGAGTAATAAATCATTTTCTGAGAGCTATGCTGCGGCAGGCGTTGATATAACCGCAGGCTATAAGGCGGTTGAACTTATGAAGAAGCATATCGCACGCACAAAAAACGAGGGCTGTCTTGACGACGTTGGCGGATTTGGCGGTTGCTTTGGTCTGCCGGTTGCAGGTATGGAAGAGCCTGTTCTCGTTTCGGGAACCGACGGCTGGGGAACAAAGGTAAAGATGGCGATCCTTATGGATAAGCATGATACTATCGGTATTGATGCAGTTGCCATGTGTGTAAACGATATTATCTGCTGCGGTGCAAAGCCTCTGTTTTTCCTTGATTATATCGCTTGCGGAAAGAACATACCCGAGAAGATCGCTGAGATCGTCAGCGGTGTTGCCGAAGGCTGTGTGCAGTCGGGAGCGGCACTTATCGGCGGCGAAACCGCAGAACACCCTGGTATGATGCCTGTGGAAGAATATGACCTTGCGGGCTTTGCTGTGGGTATTGTTGATAAGAAAAAAATACTTGATAACAAGAGAATGGCTAAAGGCGATGTGGTCATCGCACTGGCTTCAAGCGGAATACATTCAAACGGATTTTCTCTTGTGCGCAAGGTTTTTGATATTGATAATAATCCGGATTCGCTTTATGCTCCAAATTCAGAGCTTGGCGGAAAGAGCATTGCGGAAACTCTTCTCACACCTACAAAAATATACGTTAAATCTGTTCTGTCTCTTATTGAGAAAGTGGATGTTAAGGGTATTTCCCACATCACAGGCGGCGGATTTTATGAGAACATCCCGAGGAGTATCCCAGACGGACTGGGTGCTGTTATTGATCGCAAGGCCGTCAAGGTGCTTCCCATTTTTGACCTTATTGCGAAAACAGGAAATATTAGTGAGCGCGATATGTTCAATACCTTTAATATGGGCGTTGGAATGAGCATTGTTGTTCCTTCCTCTGAAGTGGATAAGGCTCTTGAAGCTCTCAGGACTGCAGGAGAAGACGCTTATGTTATCGGCAGAATAGTCAAGAGCGAGGAAAAGATAACTATATGCTGAAGAAGATAATTGACGGAATTTTGGCAGGAATAATGATCACAATCGGAGGTTGTGTATTTCTTGCCTGTGTGGCAGAGGGGCAAAAGATAGTGGGAGCTGTGATGTTTTCGGTGGCCCTGCTCTGCATCTGCTTTAAGGGCTATTCGCTTTTTACCGGCAAAGTTGGCTTTATTCCTGAAAATCATTCAAAAGAAGCCTTTTCTGTACTTCTTCTCGGACTTTTTGGCAATGCCATAGGCACTATCGGCGGTGGATTTGCGGCAAAATATGCGCTCCCCTCTATCGGAGAGGTTGCAAATACTATCTGTTCGGCAAAGCTTGAACAGACATTCGGGCAGACGCTTATACGCGCAATTCTTTGCGGTATTCTTATGTATCTTGCGGTAAGCATTTTCAGAGAAAATAAGAGCATCAGCGGAATTTTCTTCTGCGTTCCCGTGTTTATTTTAAGCGGTTTTGAACATTCCATTGCCAATATGTTCTATTTTGCGGCGTCGGATATCGTTTCGCTTCAAGCTTTCGGATATCTGTGGCTCGTTATCCTCGGTAACGCCATTGGCGGCATGCTGATGCCTGCGCTTTCTATGATAGGGAAGGAGAATAAAAATGGCTAAGGAATATGCGAAGGTTGCCGTTCTCGTTTCGGGCGGCGGAACTAATCTTCAGGCTCTTATAGATGCAGAAAAAAGCGGAATAATCAGAAGCGGTAAGATTTCGCTGGTAATTTCAAATAAAAGCGATGCGTATGCGCTTGAAAGAGCGAAAAACGCGGGTATTGAGACGGCAGTGGTGCTGAAGAACAACTGCTCGGGTAAGGAAGATTTTGAAAACCAAATTATGGAGCTGATCGACAGTCATGATATTGATTTTATCGTGCTTGCAGGCTTTATGGTGATCCTTTCAGAGCGTTTTACGAGTAAATATCCAAAGAAGATCATAAATGTTCACCCTTCCCTTATCCCGTCTTTCTGTGGCGAGGGCTTCTACGGACTGCGTGTTCATGAAGCGGCACTTGCTTACGGAGTTAAGGTTACGGGTGCAACGGTACATTTTGTAAATGAGATCCCCGACGGTGGTGAGATCATAATGCAAAAGGCTGTTGAGATACGAGAGGACGATACCCCCGAAACGCTGCAGAAATACGTTATGGAAAACTGCGAGTGGATAATCCTTCCCCGCGCCCTTGAAAAGGTCTGCGCCGAAATTATAAAATGAGAGGTAAAGAAAAATGAAAATTTCAACTATAAAGGAAGAACTTAATTCTCTTGCCTACCATGGCAGAGGAATTATTATAGGTAAGAGTGCAGACGGCAAAAAGGCTGTAACTGCATATTTCATTATGGGCAGAAGCGTAAACAGCCGCAACCGTGTGTTTGTCAGTGAGGGTGACGCTATGCGCACCAAGGCATTTGACGAATCCAAGATGGTTGATCCCCACCTTATCATCTACTATCCCGTCCGTGTTCTCGGCAACAAGACTATTGTTACAAACGGTGATCAGACTGACACTATCTATGAGCTTATGGACAAGCAGATGACATTTGAGCAGGCTCTGCGTACCCGTGAGTTTGAGGACGATAAGCCTAATTTTACCCCCAGAATATCGGGTATCATACGCCGCGAGAATGGCGATATGAATTATGCTATGTCCATTCTTAAGAGTGCTGAGGGCGATGACAGCTCCTGCGAGCGTTTTACTTATGCTTATTCAAATCCCATTGCGGGCAAGGCGAAGTTCATTCATACATATAATGGCGAGGGTGATCCGCTTCCTTCCTTTGAGGGTGAGCCCAAGACGCTCTCTCTTCCCGATATGGATATTGATGCACTTACAGACCTTATCTGGACTAATCTTAATGAAGATAACAAAGTATCGCTTTTCGTAAGATATATTGATATCGAAAGCGGCGATAGCGAAACAAGAATAGTAAATAAAAATGTTTAAGGAGATTTGAAAAATGAAAGAATTTGAACTTAAATACGGCTGTAACCCCAATCAGAAGCCCGCAAAGATCTTTATGGACGGCGGCAAGGAGCTTCCCATCGAAATTCTCTGCGGCAGACCCGGTTTTATCAATTTTCTTGACGCATTTAATTCATGGCAGCTTGTAAAGGAGCTTAAAGCAGCTCTCGGACTTCCTGCTGTTACCTCCTTTAAACACGTCAGTCCCACCAGCGCGGCTGTTGGTATTCCCCTTCCCGAAAAGCTGAAGAAGGCTTGCTTTGTTGATGATATTGAGGGACTTGATGAGTCTCCCCTTGCCTGCGCTTATGCGAGAGCAAGAGGTACTGACAGAATGTGCTCCTTTGGTGACTGGGTAGCTCTTTCCGATGTTTGCGATGTAACAACCGCAAAGCTCATTCAGAGAGAGGTTTCAGACGGCGTTATCGCTCCCGGCTATGAGCCCGAGGCTCTTGAAATTCTTAAGAGCAAGAGAAAGGGTAACTATAATATCGTTAAGATAGATCCTGATTACGTTCCTGCAGAAATCGAGCATAAGCATGTTTTCGGCATCACATTTGAGCAGGGAAGAAACAATTTTGAGATCAACCGCGCTCTTCTTTCAAATATCGTTACTGCAAATAAGGAGCTTCCCGAAAGCGCTGTTCGCGATCTGATCATTTCTCTTATCACTCTTAAATATACACAGTCAAATTCTGTTTGCTACGCATATGACGGACAGGCAATCGGCGTTGGTGCAGGTCAGCAGTCAAGAATCCACTGCACACGTCTGGCAGGCTCTAAGGCTGACACATGGTTCCTCCGTCAGCATGATAAGGTTCTGAACCTCCCCTTCAAGTCTGATATTGCAAGACCCGAGAGAGATAATGTTATCGACGGCTATATCAACAAGAACGAAGAGGATGTTTGTGCAGACGGAAACTGGCAGAAGTACTTTACATGCCGCCCTGAGCCTCTCACAGATGAGGAAGCAAAGGCTTACCTTCAGACAAAGGATAACGTTGCTCTTGGTTCTGACGCATTCTTCCCCTTCGATGACAACATTGAGAGAGCAAAGAGAAGCGGTGTTAAGTATATCGCAGAGCCCGGCGGATCTATCCGTGATGACGTTGTTATTGCTTGCGCTGATAAGTACGGAATGACAATGGCATTCACAGGAATGAGATTGTTCCATCATTGATTTTTGGAGAATTGAAATGAAAATAATGGTAGTAGGCGGTGGCGGAAGAGAACACGCCATTGTCAAAAAAATAAAGGAGAATCAGTCGGTTACAAAGATATTTGCGCTCCCCGGAAACGGCGGTATTGCCAAGGATGCGACCTGTGTGGATATCGGCGCAAAGGATATTGACGGCATCGTTAAATTTGCCACAGAAAACAAGATCGACTATGCTATAGTTGCCCCCGATGATCCTCTGGTGCTGGGTGCGGTTGACGCCCTTGAAGAAAAGGGAATCCCCTGCTTTGGACCAAGAGCAAATGCGGCAATTATCGAGGGAAGTAAGGTCTTCTCAAAGAACCTTATGAAGAAATATAATATTCCCACAGCGGAATATGAGGTCTTTACCGATATGGATGCGGCACTGAAATATCTGGATACTGCACCTATCCCCACCGTTATCAAGGCTGACGGTCTGGCTCTCGGAAAGGGCGTTATCATTGCCCAGACCCGTGAGGAAGCCAAGGATGCTGTCAAGTCCATGATGCAGGATAAGGTTTTCGGCAAGAGCGGTGATCAGATCGTAATCGAGGAATTTCTTACAGGTCCCGAGGTTTCGGTTCTTGCTTTTACCGACGGCAAGAGCATAGTTCCCATGGTCTCCTCTATGGACCATAAGAGGGCAGGGGATAATGATACCGGTCTTAATACGGGCGGTATGGGTACGATTGCACCAAATCCCTATTATACAGACCCCATTGCTTGGGTCTGCACAGAGCAGATATTCATTCCTACCGTTCAGGCGATGAACAAAGAGGGAAGAACCTTTAAGGGCTGTCTCTATTTCGGTCTTATGCTTACCGAAAAGGGCCCCAAGGTCATCGAATATAACTGCCGCTTCGGCGATCCCGAAACACAGGTTGTTCTTCCGCTTCTTGAGAGCGATCTGCTGACAGTTATGCAGGCTGTTACCGAGGAACGTCTTGGTGATATTGAGGTCAAATTCTCGAACGGCAGTGCTTGCTGTGTAATAATGGCATCAGGCGGATATCCTCAGTCTTATCCCAAGGGCTTCCCTATAGATATTCCCGAGGAAATTTCTGACAGCGTTTATGTTGCAGGCGCGGAAATAAAGGACGGAAAAATGGTTACAAGCGGCGGACGAGTTCTTGGCGTTACCGCAACTGCGGACAGCCTTGAAAATGCTATCGCAAAGGCCTATGAAAAGACCGAGAGGATCAGCTTTGAGGGCGCGTTCTATCGCCATGACATCGGCGCAAGAGCACTTGCGGCAAAAAAGGAGAACTGATATGGTTTACAGAATATTTGTTGAAAAGAAGGCGGGACTTGAAAATGAAGCAAGGGCACTTTGCTCCGAGCTTCGCAGTCTTCTTGGAATAAAGGGACTTGAAAATGTCCGCATACTTAACCGATATGATGCTGAAAATATAAGCGAAGAGCTTTTTTCGGAGGCGGTAAATACTGTTTTTGCAGAGCCTCAGCTTGACAGGGCAACTGCTGAGCTTGATGCGAGAGGCGGAATAGTTTTTGCAACAGAATATCTCCCCGGTCAGTTTGACCAGAGAGCGGACAGTGCGGCTCAGTGTATCCAGATCCTTTCCTGCGGCGAAAGACCCACTATCCGTACAGCAAAGGTCTATGTTCTTGAAGGGAATATAAGCGAGAGTGAGCTTGCTGAGATAAAGAAATATGTTATCAACCCCGTTGAGGCGAGAGAAGCCTCTCTCATAAAGCCCGAGACTCTTGCAGTAAATTACGAAATACCCACCACTGTTGAAACCCTATGCGGATTCTGCACTCTTGACGAGAAGGGACTTGCGGATTTTGTGGCAAGATACGGCCTTGCAATGGATCTTGACGATATCAAGTTCTGCCAGAGCTATTTTAAGAGTGAGAACAGAGATCCTACTATTACAGAGATCAGAATGATCGACACATATTGGTCGGATCACTGCCGTCATACCACCTTCCTTACCACTATCGACAGCGTAAAGTTTGAAGATGAGCTTCTCGAGAAGGCTTATAACAGATATCTTGATACAAGAGCTTCTCTCGGACGCACAAAGCCCATAAATCTTATGGATATCGCGACCATTGCCGTAAAACAGCTTAAGAAGGACGGAAAGCTGAATAAGCTTGACGAGAGCGAGGAGATCAATGCTTGCACTGTTAAGATCGAGATCGAGACGGACGGCAAAAAAGAGCCTTGGCTGCTTCTCTTCAAGAATGAAACACATAACCACCCTACAGAGATCGAGCCTTTTGGCGGTGCGGCTACCTGCATCGGCGGTGCTATCCGTGACCCTCTGTCCGGTCGTTCTTATGTATATGCCGCAATGCGCGTAACCGGTGCGGCTGACCCATTGAAGCCTGTTTCGGAAACAATAAAGGGTAAGCTTCCCCAAAGAAAGATCGTTCAGACCGCGGCGGCAGGCTATTCCTCTTACGGTAACCAGATCGGTCTTGCAACGGGCATCGTTGACGAGATCTACCATGAGGGATATGCGGCAAAGAGAATGGAGATCGGTGCAGTTATCGCCGCAACTCCTGCAGAAAACGTAAGACGTGAAGTTCCCGAGGACGGGGATATCGTTATCCTTCTCGGCGGCAGAACAGGCCGTGACGGTTGCGGCGGTGCAACAGGCTCTTCAAAGAAGCATACTATTTCCTCTCTTGAGGAGTGCGGTGCAGAGGTGCAGAAGGGTAATGCTCCCGAGGAGAGAAAGCTACAGAGGCTTTTCCGTAACGGTGATGCTTGCAGAATGATCAAGCGTTGCAACGATTTCGGTGCAGGCGGTGTTTCTGTTGCCGTTGGCGAGCTTGCAGACGGTCTTGATATTGATCTTAACAATGTTCCGAAGAAGTATGACGGTCTTGACGGCACAGAGCTTGCAATAAGCGAGAGCCAGGAGAGAATGGCTGTTGTTGTTGAAGCGAAGGATGTAGAAGCCTTTATGGCACTGGCAAAAAGCGAGAACCTTGAAGCAACTGTCGTTGCAAGAGTTACAGCCGAGCCCAGACTGCGTATGCACTGGAATGGCAATACTATAGTTGATATTTCACGTGAATTTCTTAATTCAAACGGTGCTGAAAAGCATATAAATATTGCTCCTGCAAAGCCCCAATGTTATAAAAAGGCATCAGTTGCCGATTTTGCCGAGGGCTATAAGGCTCTTGCGGCAGACCTTAATGTCTGCTCAAAGAGAGGACTTTCCGAGCGTTTTGACTCCACCATTGGCGCGGGCACAGTATTGATGCCCTTCGGCGGTAAGAATCAGCTTACTCCTATTCAGGCAATGGTTCAAAAGATATCCGTTGAGGAAAAGCATACCGATCATTGCTCCTATATGTCCTGGGGATATAACCCCTTTATTTCCGAAAAGAGCCCCTATCACGGCGCATATCTTGCAGTGGTTGAGAGCGTAGCAAAGCTTATTGCAACAGGTGCGTCCTTTGAGGATGTTTATCTCACCTTCCAGGAGTATTTTGAGAAGCCTGCAAAGGACGGCATGCGTTGGGGCAAGCCCCTCTCGGCTCTCCTTGGTGCATTCTCCGCTCAGCTTGATCTGGGAATCGGCTCTATCGGCGGTAAGGACTCAATGAGTGGCTCATTTGAGGATCTTGATGTTCCTCCCACGCTTGTTTCTTTCGCTGTTACAACAGGCAAGACAGATGAGGTTATCACAAATAACTTCAAGAAGGCGGGAAGCCGTGTAATTCTTCTTAAGCCCGAATATGATGAAAATAATCTGCCGGTGGCTGAATCTCTCATTGCCGTAATGGATAAGGTTACTGCTCTTATGAGAGAGGGCAAGGTGCTTTCGGCTTATACGCCTACCTACGGCGGCATTGCTGAGGCAGTGCTCAAAATGGCTATGGGTGACGGCTTTGGATTTGAGTTTGAGGACATAGACCTTGAATCCGTTTTCGGATATAATTACGGCTCATTCCTGCTTGAAGTGACAGATGAGGTTTGCCCATGCACGGGTACTCTTATCGGTAAGGTTACTTCTGACGGTAAGATCACAATGGGCGGCGCAGAGCTTAGCATGAGCGAGCTTTGCGGCATATATGAGGGCAAGCTTGAAAGCGTTTATCCCTGTGCTGAGTCGGATAACATCACCAAATATGAGAATTTCAGCGCACCTGTAAGTGAGAGAAAGGCTCCCGCGGTTAAGAGCGCAAGACCTAAGGTGCTTATTCCCGTATTCCCCGGTACAAACTGTGAGTTTGACAGCGCAAAGGTAATGCGCGATGCAGGCGCAGAGGTCAAGACCTTTGTTATAAGCAATCTGACCTCTTCGGATATTCAAAGAAGTGTTGAAAACTTTGCAAAAGAGCTGAAAACAAGCCAGATAGTATTCGTTCCCGGCGGATTCTCGGGCGGTGACGAGCCCGACGGTTCGGGTAAGTTCATTATGGCATTCTTCAAGGGCGAGGCGGTTAAGGAGCAGGTTCACGATCTTCTTGACAGGCGTGACGGACTTATGTGCGGTATCTGTAACGGCTTCCAGGCTCTTATCAAGCTTGGTCTCGTTCCTTACGGAAAGATAATTGATACCGATGAAAATTGCCCCACTCTTACCTTCAATACCATTGCGCGTCATCAGTCAAAGCTTGTGAGAACACGCATAGCGTCAAATAAATCGCCTTGGCTCAGCGCAACAAATGTGGGTGATATTTATACAGTTCCGATATCCCATGGCGAAGGACGATTCCTTGCAAGCGATGATGTTGTAAAGCAACTTGCGGCAAATGGGCAGATAGCAACACAGTATGTTGACCTCGAGGGCAACGCAACAAACGATATCCGCTATAACCCCAATAATTCAGCCTTTGCTATCGAGGGTATAACATCTCCCGACGGCAGGGTTCTGGGTAAAATGGGTCACAGCGAGCGCATAGGCAACGGACTTTACAAAAATGTTCTCGGCGAATTCGACATGAAGATGTTCGAATCTGCAGTAAAGTATTTTAAATAATAGGAGGTATCCCCAAATGGCATATTTATCCGATATTGAAATTGCTCAGGCTACTGAAATGGAGCATATAACAAAAATTGCAGAAAAAGCAGGTATTGACGAAAAATACATGGAGCAGTACGGCAGATATAAGGCAAAGATCGATTATTCTCTGCTTGATGAATCCGATAGAAAAGACGGAAAGCTGATCCTCGTTACCGCTATCACACCAACTCCCGCAGGCGAGGGTAAGACTACCACAACGATCGGTCTTGCAGACGGTCTTAAGAGGATCGGCAAGAATGTTATGGTTGCTCTTCGTGAGCCTTCTCTTGGCCCTGTTTTCGGAATCAAGGGCGGTGCCGCCGGCGGCGGATATGCTCAGGTAGTTCCCATGGAGGATATCAACCTTCATTTCACAGGTGACTTCCACGCAATAGGAGCAGCAAACAATCTTCTTGCGGCTATGCTTGATAACCATATTTATCAGGGTAATTCACTTAATATCGACCCGAGAAGAATTACCTGGAAGAGATGCGTTGATATGAATGACCGTCAGCTCCGTTTTGTAACAGACGGTCTTGGAGGCAGAGTCAACGGTACTCCCCGTGAGGACGGCTATGATATCACCGTTGCTTCCGAGATTATGGCGGTATTCTGCCTTGCAAGCTCAATCGACGATCTTAAGGCTCGCCTTTCGAGGATCGTTGTTGGCTATACCTATGACGAAAAGCCCGTTACAGCAGGTGATCTTAAGGCTGTAGGTGCAATGGCGGCTCTGCTCAAGGACGCTCTTAAGCCTAACCTTGTTCAGACACTTGAAGGAACACCGGCATTCGTTCACGGCGGTCCTTTTGCAAACATTGCTCACGGCTGCAACAGCGTTATCGCTACAAAAATGGCTATGAAGCTGGGCGATTATGCCGTAACCGAGGCAGGCTTTGGCGCGGATCTGGGTGCTGAAAAGTTCCTTGATATCAAGTGCCGCTATGCGGGTCTTAACCCAAGTGCAGTTGTTATGGTCGCAACCGTAAGGGCACTGAAGATGCACGGCGGAATGGCTAAAACAGAGCTTGGAAATGAGAATCTTAACGCTCTTGAGGCAGGTATTCCTAACCTTCTCCGTCACGTTTCAAATATTAAAAATGTTTATAAGCTTCCCTGCGTTGTTGCGGTTAACCGCTTCCCAACAGATACCGATGCCGAGATCAATCTCGTTATCGAAAAGTGCAAGGCTCTTGGGGTAAATGTTGTCCTCTCCACAGTTTGGGCTGACGGCGGCAAGGGCGGTATGGCTCTTGCAGAGGAGGTTGTCAGACTTTGCGAAGAAGAAAATGATTTCTCTTTCAGCTATGAGCTTGATGACAGCATTGAGGAGAAGATCGAAAAGATCGTTAAGAGAGTTTACGGCGGTGCAGGTGTTACATTTGCTCCTGCGGCAAAGAAGGAGATCGACAAGCTGGCATCTCTCGGATTTGACAAGATCCCTGTCTGCATGGCAAAAACACAGTATTCCTTCTCTGATGATCCCGCAAAGCTTGGTGCTCCCGAAGGATTTACGGTTACTGTAAGAAATGTTAAGGTTTCGGCAGGTGCAGGCTTCATCGTTGCCCTTACAGGCGATATTATGACTATGCCCGGACTTCCTAAAGTTCCTGCGGCAGAGAAGATCGACGTTGATTCAAACGGCAAGATCTCGGGACTGTTCTGATGATTTTTGATTTCGGCGGCTGAGGGTCTTTCAAAAAAGACCCTTAGTCGCCGAGACTTTCAAAATTGCTGCGTTATTTATTTTTGTGTATAACCTGGAACAACAAACATTTTGTTTTTATATGGCATATTTCTTTATTCCAAAAACTATATTTAAAAGTTATTAAGCAGGGTTTGGGGCAGCACACCATTGTTAATAATAGGAAAAAAGGACTGCGCCCGGCGCAGTCCTTTTTTCCTATTATTAAATTAAATTACTGAGCAGCATCAACGATTGCTGTGAACTTTGAAGCAACGAGTGAAGCACCGCCGATAAGGCCGCCGTCAACGTTTACCTTTGAGAGAAGCTCTTTAGCGTTCGCATCGTTCATAGAACCGCCATACTGGATAGTGATAGCCTCAGCTGCATCGGCACCATAAAGCTCTGCGATCGTAGCGCGGATAACTCCGCAGGTCTCGTCTGCCTGCTCGGGAGTTGCTGTGAGACCTGTACCGATAGCCCAAACAGGCTCATAAGCAATAATAACATTCTTCAGCTCTTCTGCTGTAACGTCCTTAAGATCCAGCTTTGTCTGCATTGCAACAACTTCGTTTGTAATGCCGTTAAGTCTTTCGTCCTTAACCTCACCAAGGCAGAGAATTACCTTCATACCTGCCGCAAGAGCAGCCTTTGTGCGAAGATTTACTGTCTCGTCGGTTTCACCGAAATACTGTCTTCTTTCGCTATGACCGATGATTACATACTCAACACCCATGCTTGTGAGCATCTTTGCCGAAACCTCACCTGTATACGCGCCATTTTCGGCGAAATGAACATTTTCTGCACCGATCTTTATATTAGAGCCCTTAGCCGCTTCCATTGCAGCCCAAATATCAACATAGGGAGCGCAGAATACGATATCGCAAGCGTCCTTGCCTGCAACCATGGGCTTGATCTCCTCGATGAAAGCCTTTGCCTCAGCGGGAGTAAAATTCATCTTCCAGTTACCTGCGATAACTGTACGTCTCTTTGCATTATTCATTTTATCTTGTCCTTTTTCAATATTCAGAGTGTGAAACTAAAAGCTTTTTAAGCCCCTATTTTTAAAGTTTTTGCGGGGTTCGGGGGGCTTTTTCAAAAGCCCCCCCTAAATTTTATTTGTTTTCAAGACAGCTGATGCCGGGAAGATCCTTGCCCTCAAGGAATTCGAGAGATGCACCGCCGCCGGTGGAAATGTGTGTGATTCTGTCAGCATAACCCAGCTGTTCGCAAGCTGCAGCACTGTCACCGCCGCCAACGATAGAGATAGCGTCACTGTCAGCAAGAGCAGAAGCAACAGCGTTTGTACCCTTTGAAAGAGTGGGGTTTTCGAAAACGCCCATAGGACCGTTCCAAACAACAGTCTTTGCAGCCTTAACAGCCTCAGAGAAGAGAGCAACTGTTTGCTCACCTATGTCGAGACCTTCCATATCAGCGGGAATCTCGTTTGAAGTAACTGTCTTTACATCAATGGGAGCGTCAATGGGGTTCGGGAAGGAAGACGCAACAACTGTGTCAATAGGAAGAAGGAGCTTAACGCCCTTTTCTTCAGCTTTCGCCATCATATCCTTGCAGTAATCTATCTTCTCGGAATCAAGAAGAGAATTACCAACACCGTAGCCCTTAGCAGCAAGGAATGTATAAGCCATACCGCCACCGATGATAAGAGTATCAACCTTTGTGAGAAGGTTGTTGATAACATTGAGCTTATCGGAAACCTTTGCACCGCCGAGGATAGCAACAAAGGGTCTCTCGGGATTCTGGAGAGCCTTGCCCATGATGCTGATCTCCTTCTGAATGAGGTAACCG
>JAZNCT010000020.1:0-26158 GCA_045587665.1 Eubacteriales bacterium | reverse complement strand
ATAACACATCTTTTTGTGCAATTTGATGTATTTTTCTTTTTTGAATTATTTATATTGAATATTTGCTAAAAATACCTTATAATCAAATAAAATATGGAGGGTTAAAATGACATACGACGATATAAAAAATAACGAAGAAATTAAAACATATATTAGAAAAGCAGACGAGGCGCTGACGGCTCTTGGATATACCGAACACAGCTTTGCCCATGTGACCAAGGTTGCAGCGGATGCCGAATATATTTTAAGTACACTTGAATATCCGGAGCATGAAATCGATCTGGTAAAGATTGCCGCATATCTTCACGATATAGGAAATGTGATAAACAGGACTGATCATTCACAGAGCGGTGCCGTTATGGCCTTTCGCATACTTGACCGCCTGCAGATGCCTGCAGAGGATATTGCTGCTATTATATGCGCAATCGGAAATCACGATGAAGGCACAGGCGTTCCTGTAGACGCCGTATCTGCAGCACTTATAATTGCCGATAAATCAGATGTGAGACGCAGCAGAGTCAGAAACCAAGCCCACGAAACCTTTGATATTCACGACCGCGTAAATTACTCTGTAAAGGAAGCGGTGCTTAAAGTTGACAACAATAAGAAAAGCCTTATGCTTTCGCTTACAGTGGATACTGCTATCAGCTCAATTATGGATTATTTTGAAATTTTTCTTGATAGAATGTTGCTTTGCAGAAAAGCCTCAGAAAAGCTTGGCCTTAGATTCTGCCTTAACATCAACGGTCAAAACCTGCTTTAAAAAAAATCTCACAGAGAGAATTTATCCTCTCTGTGAGATTTTTTATTCTTCTATACTCTTGACAAATTCTGCAATGATCTTTGCACTTCCGTCGATTCCCAAAACAGATGTATTGAGAGCAAGCTGGTAATTATCAAATTTTCCCCACTTTTTGCCTGTATAAAAATTATAATAATTCATTCTTCTTTTATCGGTCTTGGCAATCAACTTTTTAGCTTCATCCTCGTCAACACCCTCATGTCTTTCCATTACACGCTTGATGCGACATTCTATATCACCGTAGAGAAAAACGCTTACCTTCTTTTTATGCTCAGAAAGCACATAATCGGCGCATCTGCCAACAAAAACACAAGGTTCTTCCTCTACAAGAGATTTTATTATATCCGACTGGATGATAAACAGCTTATCGTTTATAGGAACATCCACGCTGTAGACGGTGTGTGGTGTGCCAAAAGAGGAAGATCCCATAGCAAGCGTATAAAGGAGGCTGTTTGTTGCCTTTTCATCTATACTGCTTATCACGTCGGCATGAAAACCGCTTTTTTGCGAAGCCAAGGTAACAAGCTCTTTATCAACATATTTAAATCCGAGAAGCTTAGCTACTTTTTCGCCTATCTCACGGCCTCCGCTTCCGTATTGTCTTGCTATTGTTATTGCAAAATTATCAGACATATTCATACCTCCGTATTATTATTCACATATTCAGTATATCACAAAATTTTATTTCTGTAAAGTACATCTTCTAATTTTTTCATTTTGAACATAAATTTTACATAAAGATAAAGGTTTTTGGGGGACAAAATGAGAGATATCAGAAGATTTTTTGCCAGTGCCGCTCTGCTGACTCTGTCAGCTCTCATAATGAGAAGTATCAGTGTCAGTTTTTCTGCCTATGCGGCAAACACCGCAGGGCCAGAAGCAATGGGACTGTTTTCCCTCATTATGAGTGTATTCGGCTTTGGGCTTACCGTTGCAACATCAGGGGTAAATTTAGCTGTTACCCGCATGGTCTCTGAAGCTCATGGGCAAAACGATCCTGCCTTGGCTGCCAAAAGCATGAAAAAGTGCATTGCATATGCACTTGCATTTTCTCTTTTTGCTGCAAGTGCTCTCTTTATTTTTGCAAGTGCTATATGCAAAAGTATTCTGCAGGATGAGAGAGCTGTTTTTTCTCTGCGTATCCTCGCCATATCACTTCCCTTTATTTCTCTCACATCTGCGCTGAACGGTTATTTCACTGCCGTCAGGAAGGTATATAAAAACACAGCGTATTCAATTGCAGAACAGCTAATAAAAATTTTTATCACAGTTAAGCTTTTTGAAGCATTTCTTCATAAGGGTATAGAATATGCCTGTATAGCAATGGTTGCGGCAGACGCTATTTCCGAGTTATCGGCGTTTTTAATTTCCTTTACAATGTATTATTTCGACAAGAATCGCTCGCCGAAGGAAAAATTCACCTCTGTACCGGATAGTTTTGTAAAAAAGAAGCTCTGTTCCATTGCTCTGCCTGTGGCTTTCAGCACATACATCCGCTCCGGACTTCTCACAATAGAACATATACTGATTCCAAAGGGTCTTGCAAAAAGCGGCAAAAACCACACTGAAGCACTTTCATCATATGGTATGCTTCACAGCATGGTTATGCCTGTCATTCTCTTTCCAACAGCAATTCTCTCTTCTTTTGCCGGTCTGCTTATCCCGGAGCTTGCCGAAGCAAAGGTCAAAAATAAAAAGGCACTTATAAGCAGCATTGCTTCTCGTGCCTTTCAATATTCGCTTATTTTTTCATTTGGAATTGCCGGTTTTCTTATGTCTTTTTCGGGAGAACTTGGGCTGTTGATTTACGAAAGCTCTGAAGTTTCAAGATACATACGCCTCATTGCTCCTCTGATCCCGGTTATGTATCTGGACAGCGTTACCGATGCAATGCTGAAAGGGCTTGGCAAGCAGGTATATTCTATGAACGTAAACATAATTGATGCACTGCTTTCAATAATTTGCGTAATATTTCTTCTGCCCAAATTTGGTATGACGGGATATATCATCACTATTTATCTTACAGAGCTGATAAATGCCGCACTCAGCATTTCAGGTCTGCTCAGCACCGCAGACCTGAAGCCGAAAATATTTAAATGGGTATTTGCACCGCTTTTCTCTATTCTTGGAGCATCGGCTCTTTCTCGATTTATATTCAGCTTTATAGATCTTCCTCTCTCTATGCTGAAGCAGATCATATTTAACGGAATAATAATGTTATTGTTCTACACCGTATTTATTCTAATCAGCGGTGCTATGAGCAAGCGTGACCGCGTGTGGCTGAAAAATGTAATTTTTGTCAGACGGTACTCGGCAGATCACTGCGCAGTCGGCCAAGATGCTCGGAAATGTTCAGTTTCTTTGCAGAAAGAACGCCCGCGGAGTATTCAAAAATATTGATAGAAGTATTTTCACACCATTTTATATCCTTCATCCCCTCTGTGCCAACGCCCTTTGCTCTTGCAAAAAGACAGCGCAGGGGAGTTGCATGAGTTGCTATCAAAACCGTTTGCCCTTCATGCTTTTCTGCAATTTCATCTATCACACTGTTTATACGGTCATAAAGCTCTGTAACAGCTTCCCCCCCATCGCATTTGCAATTTCCAAGGTCGTAAAGCCAATCGTTATAATTTTTGGGATAAAGTGATATAAGATCTACATATTTATGCCCCTCCCATTTGCCGGCATATATTTCTCTCAGCCGCTTTTCCTTTGTTATCTCCATGCCGATAGCTTTGGCATATGGTTCAATAGTGTGATAAGGGCGAATGAGATCGCTGGAATATATTGCGTCTATCGAAAAGTTTTCTTTAAGAAGATATTCGCACAAAAGCTCTGCCTGCTTAAAACCAAGCTCGCTCAGATCCATATCTATATGTCCGATAAAGCGGTTCTCTTTGTTTGCAACACTTTGAGCATGGCGAACAATAATTAAAGTTGTCATATTTGTTACCCTTTATGAATTTTTATCTATATATTCGCAAGCCAGTGTTGCGGCGGTTGCGCCGTCGGCAACTGCGGTTGCAAGCTGTCTTACATCCTTTTTACGGCAGTCTCCCGCCACAAATATGCCCTGGGTGCGGGTTGCACAGTCCTCACTTGAATCCGCATAACCGGCTTCATCAAGATCTATAACGCTCTCAAATGGCTTGTTTTCGGGTGATTGACCAACAGCAACGAAAAGTCCGTCGATCATTAGCCTTCTGCCATCATCAAGTTCAACTCCGCTCAGCACCTTGTCGCCAAGAAGTGCGGCGATCTTTGCAGGCACAACTATCTCAACTTTTATATTGCTTTTCAGCTTTTGGAGCAGCTCTGCATCACCCCTGAAGCTTTCACGGCGGTGGATAAGATATACCTTTTTACAAATATCGGAAAGATAAAGGGCATCTTGAAGAGCAGTGTTACCTCCGCCAACAACTGCCGTAGTCTTTTCTTTAAAGAAGGCTCCGTCACAAACGGCGCAGTATGAAACGCCGCTGCCGATAAACGAATCCTCTCTTTCAAGCCCAAGCTTTTTGTGTTTAGCTCCACTGGCAATTATAACTGTTTTTGCCTCGTAGCTTCCGTATTCACATACAACTTTCTTGATCACACCTTCGTCTTCAATTGAAGTAACTGTGTCAAATTCAAATTCAGCACCAAGCTCATTTATCTGCTCATAAAGATTATCTGCCAGTTCCATACCACTCATTTTTTTCACAAAGGGGTAGTTTTCTACACATGGAGAGTATGTTATCTGACCGCCTACGGTCTCCTTTTCAATAAGCAAAACACTTCTCCCTGCTCTTTTTGCATAAAGTGCCGCTGTCATTCCTGCAGGGCCTGCGCCAACGATTATTATATCATACATATCTTCACCTCAAAAGGAGCAGCTGCACAATCTCTGCAGCTGCTCCCGTTCATTTAAATAAATGTTTTAATTGCGGGTACGCCTGTGAGAACTTCGATCTTATCATCCTTGCGGGCAATAAGTGTTGGGGCCTGCTTAATATCATAGTGTTCCACAAGCTCACGAACATCCTCTGCCAAAACCTTATTATATGCAATTCCCGCCTTTTCAAGCATAGAAACTGCAATTTTACAGTTAGGACAGGTCTTGGTTGTTACAAGAAGCGGAATGTCAAGACCAAAGGGATCG
Source organism: Eubacteriales bacterium (assembly GCA_045587665.1). GTDB lineage: Bacteria > Bacillota > Clostridia > Oscillospirales > CAG-272 > SIG710. The sequence continues at coordinate 21,215 of JAZNCT010000020.1, read as the reverse complement.
TTTGTTTTGGGCTTTTCTGCTCTGCTTGCAGCAATGATCTCAGCTCTGTTCTCAGACATATGAGAGTTCATCATATCATATACCTTGCGCTCTTTATATTCCTGCAGTTTTCCGTCATTCCAGTTCTGAACAGGACGGTAGTAGCCTGTTATGCGGCTGTAAACCTCTGTCTTCTTGCCACATTCAGGGCAAGTGAACTTTTCACCCGAAATATAACCGTGATCAACACAGATAGAATATGTAGGAGAAATGGAATAATAGGGCAATCTATAGTTCTCTGCGATCTTGCGCACAAGATCTGCAGCCGCCTTCCAATCCGGAAGCTTTTCGCCAAGGAAAGCGTGGAACACTGTTCCCGAGGTATAAAGAGTCTGGAGCTCGTCCTGGATATCAAGGGCTGTGAACACATCTTCTGTGTATCCAACAGGAAGGTGAGAGCTGTTTGTATAATAGGGAGTTCCGCCCTTTTCGTTTGCTGTAACGATATCTGGATATCTGTCAAGGTCGTGCTTTGCAAGACGGTATGATGTTGACTCTGCGGGGGTTGCCTCAAGGTTGTAGAGATCACCGTATTCCTCCTGATAATCAGAAAGGCGCTCTCTCATATGATTGAGGACCTCTTTGGTAAACTCCTGAGTTGCCTTCTGTGTAAGATCGGCATGAAGCCACTTTGCATTAAGGCCAACCTCGTTCATACCAACAAGACCGATAGTTGAAAAATGATTTTCAAATGTGCCAAGATAACGCTTTGTATAGGGATATAGGCCCTCATTCAAAAGTCTTGTGATAACGGTTCTCTTGATCTTAAGAGAACGTGCGGAAATATCCATCATATGGTCAAGACGGCGGTAAAAATCATCTTTGTCTGAGGCAAGGTGCGCAATTCGGGGCATATTGATAGTAACAACGCCTACAGAACCTGTGCTTTCACCGCTTCCAAAGAAGCCACCTGACTTTTTGCGAAGCTCACGGAGGTCAAGACGGAGACGGCAGCACATACTGCGAACGTCATTAGGTTCCATATCGCTGTTTACATAGTTGGAGAAATAGGGAGTTCCGTATTTTGATGTCATCTCAAACAGAAGCTTATTGTTTTCTGTCTCGGACCAATCAAAATCACGGGTAATTGAATATGTGGGTATAGGATACTGGAAGCCACGGCCGTTTGCGTCACCTTCTATCATTGTTTCGATAAATGCGCGGTTGACCATATCCATTTCTTTTTTACAATCCTTATATTTAAAATCAACCTCTTTACCGCCGATTATACAGTTCTGCTCTGCAAGGTCTGCAGGAACAGTCCAGTCGAGGGTAATGTTTGAAAAGGGAGCCTGTGTGCCCCAGCGAGAGGGAGTGTTTACACCGTAAATAAAGGATTCAATGCACTTTTTAACCTGATCGTATGAAAGGTTATCTATCTTTACAAAGGGGGCAAGATATGTATCAAATGAGGAGAAGGCCTGTGCACCTGCCCATTCGTTTTGCATTATTCCAAGGAAGTTTACCATCTGATTGCAAAGTGTTGCAAGATGCTTTGCGGGTGCAGGTGTGATCTTGCCGGGCACACCGCCAAGTCCTTCTTTTATAAGCTGTTTAAGTGACCAACCTGCACAGTAGCCTGTGAGCATAGAAAGGTCGTGAATATGGATATCGGCATTTCTGTGAGCATTACCTATCTCATCATCATATATTTCAGAAAGCCAATAGTTTGCTGTTATAGCACCTGAATTTGAAAGAATGAGTCCGCCAACAGAATATGTAACGGTTGAGTTCTCCTTAACTCTCCAGTCTGCAACATTAACATACTTATCCACGATATCTTTATAATCCAGGATAGTAGACTTCATATTTCTCATTTTTTCGCGCTGACGGCGGTAAAGAATATACGCCTTTGCAACATCGGCATATCCCGCCTGAACAAGCACAGCCTCAACGCTGTCCTGAATATCCTCAACAGCTACAAGACCGTCTTTTATCTTTTCACCAAAATCGGCTGTAACCTTGAGCGCAAGGAAATCAATGACATTTTGATTATAATCCTTTTCAAGCGCCTCAAAAGCCTGAAGTATCGCACCGCTGATTTTTGAAAGATCAAAATCAACGACCTTGTTGTCTCTTTTTAGTACCCTATACATCTCTGCCTCCAGAATTTTCGTTAGTGCATTGATTATACCATATGTTGTGCCTGATGTCAATTGGCAATCTTTCACATATATTTTGTCAAAAAATTGTGCACAACTACATTTAGTGCCGCAAGTAGTTGTGCACAGCTATATGTTGTGTTGTATATTTATACACCGCGTAAACATGCTGATGAAACATACTTTCTTGCAATTTCAATATATTGTTTCATAATATCAGCATCCACACCGTGCATATCACTGCATATAAGGTCGCCGGAATCCACAAAGCTTTGCAGATACCATCGGTCACAGCCGCTTATCCACCTGCCGATCTCGGCAATATCATTTTCATCGTGCAGCTCTTTCACCACGGTGGTTCTGAATTCATACGGGATATTTCCAGAAGCAAGAAGCTTGATAGTTTCTTCGATCCGTTCTGCGGTATAACCCATACGTCCAACCGTTTCTGCATATTTATTCGGAGAGTTTTTAATGTCAACAGCGATATAATCGCAAAGACCGCTATCAATGATCTCTGAAAGTTTTTCGGGAAAGCTACCATTTGTATCCAATTTGATTTTAAAGCCAAGATCTTTTACCTTTTTCATAAATTGGATTATATCTTTTTGGAGCAATGGTTCACCACCGCTTATTGCCACTCCGTCAAGGATACCTTTTCTTTTTTTAAGATAAGCAAGAATTTCATCTTCCTCATATTTTTCGCCTGCCTCTCCCATAACAAGTGACGCATTGTGGCAAAATGGACAGCGAAAGTTACATCCGCCTGTGAAAACTGTGCAGGCAACGTGACCCGGAAAATCCAGCAAGGTCAGTTTTTGAAATCCGTTTATTATCATCAGAACGCCCAATTTCCGTCTTTAAAGATTTGAATCTTTTTGCCGTCTCTTGTATGAGCAACGATTGAAAGATCTTCCGACCCTATCATAAAGTCCTCGTGCATTATAGAATCATTAAGACCCATTTCAAAGCACTGCTCCATAGTGTATTTATCATAATCCTTAATACATTCGGTATATCCGCGTCCGAGAGCAAGATGACAAGAGGCATTTTCATCAAAAAGGGTGTTCATAAATGTAATTCCAAGATTATTTATAGGCGAATCATATGCGATAAGAGCACATTCTCCAAGATATGCTGCTCCCTCATCCATATTTATAAGTTTTTTCAGCAGTTCTTCGTTCTTCTCTGCCTTTACCTCAACAGCCTTTCCCTTTTCAAATCTGATACTGAAATTTTCGATTAGCTGGCCGTTATATGAAAGGGGCTTTGAAGAATAGACGATTCCTTCTGCAGTTTCTTTGTGAGGGGCTGTGAAAACTTCTTCAGAAGGGATGTTAGGATTATAATAATCACCGCCAAGAGTGTATTCTCCACCACCTGCAAATTTACTTTCGGGCATAAGTCCGATAGAAAAATCTGTACCGTTTGAAGATTTATACTCAAGTCTCTCGATGTTAAGGTTATTAAGATAATCGCAACGTTTTGCAAGGTTAGCATTATGCTCCTTCCATTCGGAAATTGGGTCAGAATCTGCCCTTGAAGCACGCAGGATCGCCTGCCAGAGCTTTTCAATAGCCACACTTGTCCTTTCCTTTGGAAATAGCTTTTTAGCCCATTTCGCTCCGGGAACCGCCGCAATGCACCACTGGCATCTATTATCCATTTTGTCACGGAATGGCTTGATAACACTCTTTTTTGCCGCCATAGCTTTGCCGTATTTTTCTTGATCTATGCCGCAAAGCCCATCGGGGTCTTCACTGATAAGATATATCCTTGCGGGAAGAGCTTCTATCTGATGACGCAGTTTTTCCTTTTGCCATTTTTCTACCTTTGAAAGAGTTCCGTGGCTCTCATATTTAACTGCGAGCTTTGTGAGAGGCTGATATTCAAAATCAACCGTTACCTTTCCCGCCCCTGCCTTGTAGCATTCCTCTGCCACCATGTAAACAAATTCCGGTTGATCAAGCTCCGCGGCGATAATGACCTCCTGATCTTTTCTTACATTGACCCCCATTGTTGCAATGAGTTTTGCATAATTTCTGAGAACTGTTTTTTTCATTTTCAAACTCCAAAAAATTCTTTTATTTTTTCTTTTGTTGCAAATACACTTCCCTGTATCATTTCATCGTTTCCGCCGCCTTTTGCAGAGAGATTTTCTCTCATTTCTGTCACAAGCGCGCGCAGATCTGCGCTTTTTGACGACGCAACAAATGAATAGCCTTTTATATCATTTCCGCAGAATACCGCACAAACGCCACCGCATTTCGAAAGGCATGAATTCATAAGCTTTCTCATATCAGGGGGCGTTGCCTCCTCTTCAAAAATACAGATATTTCCCCGGGTGGCTCTGATATCGGCAATTTTATATTCTGCAAGCGCACTGCGAAGCTCATAATTCTTCTGCTTAAGTTCTGATATCTCGTTCAAAAGCCTTTTTATGGCTTCTCCAAGCTTATCCTGCTTTATCGAAAGGGACTTTGCCGTCTCTGCTATCATATGATATCTTGCTTGATAATCAGAAAGTGCATCAAATCCGCAGAGCAGATGTATTCTTGTGCCGCCCTTATTCTTTTCAAAATCAAGCAGTTTTATTATTCCTATTTCACCTGTCATAGAAACGTGAGGGGCACAGCAGGCGCAAGCATCGTAACCCTCTATCGTGACTATTCTGACATTTTCCGTAAGATCAAGCTTACTTCTGTAATTTAGATCTTCAAGAGCAGAATGATCCGGATATTCGCATATAATGCGCACATTTTCGGCAACGGCCCTGTTAGCAAGCATTTCGATATTTCTGATATCCGACTCTGAGAGAACTCCGTTTATATCCAGCGTCACATCCTCATGCCCCATGTGAAATCCCACATTATCAAAGCCATAATGTCTGTGTATCAGCCCCGAAACTATATGCTCTCCTGAATGGTTCTGCATGCGAGCGAAGCGTTTTTCCCAGTCTATCTCACAAAAATATTCTTTTCCGCAATCAAGAGGCTTATCTGCATAGTGAAATACCACACCGGAGCAGATCTGAACGTCGCTTACCGCAGCCTCACCAATCTTGCCCGTATCGCAGCTCTGACCTCCGCCTTCGGGAAAAAAAGCTGTTTTATCAAGAACGATCTTATATCCATTTTCATCATTTTCACAGGAAAGTACTACTGCAGAAAAGCATCGCAAATGACTATCCGCATCATAAAGCTTAACAGTTTCGTTCATTTTCCAACCGCCGTTCCAATAAGATGCACCATATCAATATCGCTTGCCTTTACTATCATTCGAAGAGTCTTAACGCCCGAAAGAGCATCTCTCAGTGCCCCTTCAAAAACACAGAAGGATTTTGATATCTGACCGCCAAGAACAAGAGCCTCTATCCCATGCTCATTTAAAATCGGGGTGAGCACCTCACCAAGAGCCTTTGCCATTTGGCAGTAAGCCTCTGTGCAAACGTGATCCCCCTGCTCTGCTCTGTCACCTATCTCTTTTCCGCTGATTGGAGCACAGCCGGAAATCTCGGTGTAAAGACGAACAAGGCCTCTTGCCGAAACAAATTCTTCGGCGATAGTATCCTTATAGGGCTTGTCATACATTTCGGTGAGCGGCTCACCGTTCTCTTTTCTGAGAACCTCTCCGTCAATCATCATTCCAAAACCAAAGCCCGTGCCTATCATAACACCGGCAACCCTTTTGCAATCCGGAACATCGGTAGCCGCCCCCTGAATAAATGCGGCGGAATCATGCATAAATCTTACCGGCACTCCCGGGGCAGCTTCACTGAACCACGGTCTTAGCGGAACATCCTTTATGGAAGCATATTTATGCTCCATATGGCTGATGCCGTTTACATAATCAAATGGTGCAGGTATATCAACGTGGATTCGCTCAACAGTTATGCCACGCTTCTCTGCGTTTTTCATGCCTCTTTTCAGTATTTGTATGTAAGATCTTTTTATATCAGCAAGAGGCCCGGAAGAATCAACACTCTCTTTGTCAAGTGTTCCTTGTATCAGCTCGGCTCCAATGAAAAGTCCGCTTTTTAAAAATGTGCCGCCTGCATCAACGGCGAAAATTACATTGTCCATTATTTATCTCCTAAACTTTTGTTATTATTATTATTATTTTACATCAAACAACCCGATTTGTCTATAGCAATTTTCATGTTTTGAAGATCATTGACAAAAAACTCTTTAATGATAAAATTTTAATGAATACTAAATCTTATTAGCTGCTTTGTATTCTCTTGGAGAAACACCGTACTTCTTTTTAAACATTTTTGAAAAATTAAAAATATCAAAATATCCGCAGGAAGCCGCCGCCTGCTTTGGCGAAAAATCATGAAAAGCCATAAGCTCGGCGGCGTTTGCAAGTCTGAAGCTTACGATATATTCTTTTGGCGACATTCCGATATGTTCCTTAAAAAGGCTCGAAAGATAGCTTCGGTCAAGCCCAAGTTCTTTTGCAATTCCCTCAACTGTTATATTCTTAAAATAATTGGCTTCAATATAGTTTTTCGCTCTCTGAGAATAATTCTGTTCTCTTTTTTGGGGCGAAGACAGCTTATAGCGAAGAAGAGAAATCAGCTCAAAAACTTTTCCGGTGGCATAAAGCTCGGCGTTTTCGCCGTATTTTTCGCTTTTGAGCATCTTATCGAATATTTTCTTCGCATCTATCAAAAAAAACAACATTTTCACAAAATATATCGCTGATATCGAAAGCACATTCAAAGCCGATCCACTTATAGACCCATGGTTCTTTTTCATCGGCCTCATATGTTGTTACTTCACCGGGACTGATAAGAAACATTCCGCCCTTCTTCAGCTCATATTCCTTGTCTCCGGTCCAAAATCTGCCCTTTCCGGATTCAACATAGTGAATAAGATAACTTGTTCTCACATTAGGCCCATAGCGATGAAGAGGGGCACACTCTTCCCTTCCGCAAAACAGTGGCGTTGCCAGCAGTTTCTTTTCTCCGGAGCCGTTAAAAAAAAATTGAAGCACAAAAATCACCTCCTCACAACATTATAACAAATAAACCCCACATTATGCAATAGATTTTTTTGTTTTTTTATGATAAAATCAACTGAAACAGCTATTTGAGCGGGTAGCATAGTTTTTTGCAAAAAATGTTTATGGTGACTGTATGTGCACAGATGCGTTCGGCGATACAGAATTTGCACTGATCGAAGCGCGCGCGATTGGATTTCAAAATATCATTGAAAGGAAATGAATTAAATGGCAATTTTTTTTGACGAGAGCAGAAAAATCTTCAAGCTCGACACCCCAAATTCAACTTATGCAATCAAAATATTTGAAGGGGGATATCTGCTTCACATCTATTATGGAAAAAGGCTTAATGACACCAATATTGATTTTCTGATTCCGCACAATGTTGACGTAAGCTATTCACCGAGAGCAAAAGCGGTCAAGAGCGATGACACTTTCTCTACCGATATCGTTCCAATGGAATATTCGGTAAACGGAACAGGTGATTACAGGGTTTCTGCCCTTCAAATAAGAGCCGCTTGCGGCAATGCCGCAACCGATGTGAGATATAAGTCTCACAAGATATACAGGGGTAAATATTCTCTGCCGGGTCTCCCCGCTACATATGCAAACTCCGAAGATGAAGCAGATACTCTTGAGATCATCACCGAAGATATACATACCGGTGCGCTTGTAACGCTATATTATGGCGTTTTCAACAGCCACGATGCTATCACAAGAGCTGTTAAGATCGAAAACACAGGAAAAGAAGCCTTTGAGATCGAAAGAGTTTACAGCACCTGCGTTCATTTCAACCGAATGGATCTGGATATGATAGGTCTTTGGGGCTCTTGGGCAAGAGAAAGAACTCCTGCACGCCGTCCTCTTGAACACGGTATACGAGAGGTCAAAAGCAAGAGAGGCTCCTCCAGCCACTATCACAATCCTTTCGTTGCCCTCTGCGATCACAGTGCAACCGAGCAGATAGGAGATGCTTACGGCTTCAGCTTTGTTTACAGCGGCAACTTCTCGGCACAGGTTGAGGTTGATGCTTATTCTCAGACACGAGTTATAATGGGTCTTGAAGACACCGATTTCGGCTGGCATATGGAATGCGGAGAAACCTTCTATGCTCCCGAGGTGGTTATGGTCTATTCCGATAAGGGCCTTGGCGGAATGAGCCGCGTTTATCATAAGCTTTACCGCTATAACCTTTGCCGTGGAAAATATAAGACAGCAAAGCGTCCTCTGCTTGTCAACAACTGGGAAGGTACCTATATGGACTTTACAGGCGAGAAGCTGATATCCATTGCAAAGGATGCCGCAGAGCTTGGAATTGAACTGTTTGTTCTTGATGACGGCTGGTTTGGAGAACGAAACAACGACAAATCCTCACTCGGAGATTGGTTTGTCAACGAGAAAAAGCTCGGCAGAACTATGGGCGAGCTTGCCGCAGAGATAAACGCTCTGGGACTTAAATTCGGCCTTTGGTTTGAGCCGGAAATGGTGTCTCCCATAAGCAAGCTCTATGAGGCTCACCCGGATTGGTGTCTGCACGTTGGAAACAGAGAGCGCAGCGAGGCAAGAAACCAGCTTATCCTTGATATGTCGAGAGAGGATGTGCGTGACTATCTTGTTGAAACTATTTCAAAAGTTCTTGACAGTGCCAACATCGAATATATAAAATGGGATTTCAACCGTAACCTTACAGAAGTAGGCTCTGCCCTGCTCCCACCGGAGCGTCAAAAGGAGCTGTTCCACCGCTATGTTCTGGGTCTTTACGATCTAAACGAACGACTGCTGAAGAAATATCCTTATCTTCTTCTTGAAGGATGCAGCGGCGGAGGCGGTCGCTTTGACCCCGGTATGCTTTATTATGTTCCTCAGGTTTGGGCAAGCGATGATAGTGACGCAATGGAAAGAATACGCATACAGTACGGTACTTCCTTTGTTTATCCCGCTTCAACTATCAGTGCTCACGTCTCTGCCTCTCCTAACCACCAGACAGGAAGAGAAACATCCTTTGAAACAAGAGGAAACATCGCTCTTGCAGGTGCTTTTGGATATGAGCTTGACCTTAACAAGCTGACAGACGAGGAAAGGGTTCTTGTTAGAAAACAGGTGGAAAATTATCACAAATATTACGATGTTATTCACAACGGCGATCAATACCGCATCATCAGCCCATTTGAAAACGAGAATTATTCGGCTTGGGAATATGTATCATCAAACAAGAGAGAAGTTCTGTTCACCTTTGCGGTTATGCGCGGTTTCTTTGCAACCTCTGTTCAGATAAAGCTTCCCGGGCTTGATCCCGATCTCACTTATGTCGATCAGGAAACAGGCAAGGAATTCAGCGGCAGTGCTCTTATGTACGGCGGTCTTAACATGACAAATGTTGATCTATGCAAGAGTGCTTTCTGCCGTCCTGACGGCTTTAGCAAAGTTATTCATCTTATGGCTAAATAAATTACGGCAGATATACCGACCGGTATATCTGCCTGTTTTTTGGCAAAAAGTTGCTTTTTCTCTTTACATAGCATGAAAATTGTGTTATACTAATATATAATATATTTTACGAGGTTAAAATATGCACTTGATAGATAATGTGACACTTTCTGCCAGCGAAACAGAAAAGCTTGGCGCACTTCTTGCCGAGAAGATCCTTGCAGGCTCCGAACTCCCGCATTTTGTTGCTTTATATGGAGACCTCGGTGTTGGAAAAACCGCTTTTATTCGCGGCTTTGCTTCTTTTGCATCGCCCGATGCAAAAGTAAAATCACCAACTTTTTCAATCGTCAACGAATACAGGGGAGCAAAGATCCCGCTCTTTCATTTTGATATGTACCGAATAGAAGATGAGGATAGCTTATATTCCATTGGCTTTTATGATTATCTCGAAAGTGGGATATGCCTCATCGAATGGTCTGAAAATATTGAATTTGCTCTTCCGGATGAATATATCAAGGTCACAATTTCAAAAAATAATACGGAGAATACCGACAGCCGCCTTATAACGGCAGAGCTTGTTGGTGCTTGACACGATGAAGATACTTGCAATCGACAGCACTGCAGTTGTTGCTTCATGCGCCGTGTGCGATGACGAAAAACTGCTTGCTTCTTTTACCGTGAATAACGGAAACACACACAGCGAAACACTTTTGCCTATGATAGAAGCTTCTCTCGGGCTTTTGAAGCTTGAAGCTGACGATATAGATATGTTTGCACTGTCCGAGGGTCCGGGCTCTTTTACCGGTGTAAGAATAGGTGCGGCAACAATCAAGGGTCTCGCTTTTGGTAAAGATAAACCTTGTATCGGAGTTTCCACCCTTGAGGCTCTGGCTTATAATTTGATAAACGTCAACGGCATCATTTGCCCCGCAATGAACGCCAGAAGAAATCAAGCTTATAACGCACTCTTCCGCTGCTCTAACGGTGGGCTTCAAAGACTGACCGCCGACAGAGCTATCTCTGTTTGCGAGCTTGAGGATGAGCTTGCGCAGTATGATGAACCGATCTTTGTTTGCGGAGACGGTGATTTTCTGCTTTATGATTCTGCATCAAAGAAAAAGCAATATGAGCTTGTGCCGGAAATGTTGCGTCATCAGAGCGGATATTCGGTTGCCATGTGCGCTCTAAAAAAATACAAATGTGGCGATGTAAAAACAGATCTGACTATTGCTCCCACATACCTGCGTCCCTCTCAGGCAGAAAGAACAAGAATTGAAAAGGAGAATATAAAATGAAAAAGTTAGTTATGGGTGCAGACCATGCAGGCTACGCACTAAAGGATAGGATAAAGGGAGTCCTCTTGGAAAGAGGATATGAAATAATTGATGTTGGAACATTTTCGGCAGAAAGCTGTAAATATCCTATCATCGCTCATAAGCTCTGCAAAAACATTCAGGAAGGCAATGCTGAGCTCGGTATACTTATATGCGGAACAGGTGTTGGAATGTCTCTCTGCGCAAACAAGCATAGGGGCATAAGAGCCGCCTGCGTTTCCGACACCTTCAGCGCAAGGCTCACAAGAATGCACAATGATTCAAATGTTCTCTGTTTTGGTGAAAGAGTCGTTGGCTACGGGCTTGCTATGGAGCTTGTTGATGCCTTTATTGAAACAGAATTTGAGGGTGGCAGACACGCAGAGCGCGTTGCTCTTATAGACGCTATCGAAAATGAAGAATTCGACAAGCTGGTTTAATATATTACGGGCTCGATTATTAAAGAATTTCGGAGATAAAAATGGGCAAACTGTCTGATTTTTTAGGCGCAGCAGCAGATATTCTGCACACTGCGTCCGGTAATTCAAAAGAAAAAAAATTCACCTCGGCAATTATTGTTGCAGGGGGTTCTTCCCTGCGTATGGGCGGAGACAAAACAAAGCAGATGATGCTCATAAACAAAATTCCCGTTGTTGTTCACACTCTTCTTGCCTTTGAAAAATGCGTCAGGATCAATGAGATCATCGTTGTTGCCAAAAAAGATGAGATGCCCCTTTACGATAACTTCAAAATCCGATATAACGTTTCAAAGCTGAGAGCCACTGTTGAGGGTGGGGAAACAAGACAGAAATCGGCGCTCTGCGGCTTTGAAGCTGTCTCTCCCAAAGCAGATTTTGTGGCTATACACGATGCAGCAAGATGTCTGGTTGAGATATCAGACATTGAAAAAGTACTTGACGAGGCAATAAAATACGGCGCGGCCAGTGCCTCAACCGGCGTGTTTGACACCGTTAAAATAGTTGATCGCAAGGGATTTACCATAAGAACCGAGGACAGAACAGATGTAAGGCTTGCTCAGACCCCACAGATCTTTGGCAGAAACCTTTACTGCGCTGCTGCATATACAGCAAAGGAAGAGGGCTTTGAAGCAACCGACGACAATATGCTTGCAGAGCGGATCGGCTATAAAGTGAAAATGGTTGATTGCAGCAGGAACAATATAAAGATAACTTTGCCTGATGATATTTTGAAAGCGGAAAAAATTCTTGAAGAAAGAAAAAGGAAGGGGACAAACAATGTTTAAAATCGGTCACGGATATGATGTTCACAAGCTGACCGAAGGCAGAAAGCTGATTCTCGGTGGTGTTGATATTCCACACAAAGCCGGGCTTCTCGGTCACAGCGATGCCGATGTGCTTGTCCATGCCATCATCGATGCTCTCCTTGGTGCGTCAGGTCTTGGAGATATAGGCAAGCTTTTTCCCGACACCGATCAAAGCTATAAAGGTGCCGACAGTCTGCTGCTTGCAAAAAAGGTTGAAACACTTCTAACAGAAAACGGTTTCAAAATATCAAACATTGATTCTACAGTAATTGCGCAAAAACCAAAGCTTGCCCCTTATATTGATCAAATGAAAAAAAATATAGCAAATTCACTAGGTATATGCGAAAGCGCAGTAAGCGTTAAGGCTACAACCGAAGAGTATCTTGGTTTTACAGGTAAGGAAGAAGGCATTTCGGCTCACGCCGTTTGCCTTATCACAATAGATTAAAAGATTGGGCTGCGCACGGCAGCCCTGTATCCATATCGCAAAATTCTCGGCATTATTATCTCAAACTTCCCTCTCTTTAATGTCTCTTGCCGATGCTTTTGCTGTCGTCTTTCATACACTATATTTTATGCTTTGAAGATACAAAATGCTACATATCTCGTCGCCATGCGACATTTACAAGGAGGTTTTAAAATGACTTTTATTTCCCCATCTGTTCTCGCCTGTGATTTTTCTCATCTTGCAGATGAGGCTATTAAAATGGAATCGGCAGGTGCAGATTATCTTCATCTGGATGTTATGGACGGACATTTTGTTCCAAACATAAGCTTTGGTCCAGGTGTTATCTCCTCGATAAGAAAGGTCAGCCGCCTGCTTTTTGACGTTCATCTGATGATAAGTGAGCCTGCAAAATATCTTGATAATTTTATAAGGGCAGGCGCAGATATAATAACCATTCACGTTGAAAGTGAGGGAAATATCGGTGAGATGTTGGACTACATAAAGGAACACGACGTCAGAGCAAGCCTTGCAATTTCTCCAAAGACGCCCTATACTGCAGTTCTCCCCTATCTTGACAAGCTGGATATGGTTCTTGTCATGACGGTTGAACCGGGCTTTGGCGGTCAGAAAATGATTCCGGAAACGCTTGACAAATGCCGTGCTCTCCGCAGAGAGATAACAGGTAGAGGTCTCCGCACAAACATTGAAGTTGACGGCGGTATAAACGACGAAAATGTTTGGCTCTGCTCTTCAAACGGTGCAAACGTTATAGTTGCAGGCTCCGCAATTTTTGGCTCTCACAAACCGAGAACGGTTATTTCAAAAATGAAATCCGAATGTGAGCTTCACCCATTTGCCGGATAAGTAAGCAGCCCAACTTCTTTCATTCTATCAATTAAAACAGCTCGGTTTTGATCGCTTATTTTGCAAAGCGGAAGTCTGAATTCTTCTTTGCAAGCTCCAAGCATTGACAGTGCTGTTTTTACCGGTATTGGATTTACTTCGGTAAACATCGCCCTGAGAATCCCATAGTATTTTTTAAACTGATTCCTTGAATATGAAGTGTTGCCTCCAAGGTAAGAATGGCATATATCGTGTATCTCATACGGAATTATATTTGATGCTACCGATATTGCTCCAAGCCCGCCGAGAGACAGTGTCTGAACTATCTGGTCATCACTTCCTGTGTATACATCGAGATCATCACCACATTCAAATATAAGCTCTGCACATCCCGATATATCGGGGCTTGCTTCTTTAACGGCAACTATGTTTTCTATTTTAGACAGAGCTTTGTATGTGTCAAGGGATATATTTACACAGGTTCTTGTTGGCACATTGTACACTATTATTGGCAGAGATGTTGATTCTGCTATTTCTTTATAATTTTCAAACAGTCCCCTGTTTGTTGCTTTGTTGTAGTAAGGAGTTACAACAAGGCAGGCATCTGCTCCGTTTTTTTCTGCAATGGCAGTGAGCTTCTTGGATTTTTCTGTGTTATTGCTTCCGCTTCCTGCAATCAGCGGAACTCTTCCTCCAATTTTCTCAGCAGAAAAACTAACAAGTCTTTCATATTCCTCTTCAGTGAGAGTTGAGGCTTCACCGGTGGTTCCTGCAACAACAAGAGCATCTATCGAGCTTTTTATCTGATGCTCTATAAGCTTTTCGAGAGCTGGATAATCAATTTTCCCACCCGAAAACGGAGTTACAAGTGCGGTTGCCGCACCCACAAATATCGTTTTTTTGTTTTTACTCATGCTTGCCTCCAAATTTATCAGTTACTTTAGTCAAATTATATGCGCTGAAGTTGCGCAAAGTTACCTTTTGAAAGGCAGAAATATGTCAGAAATTATAGTTAATCAAAAACCAAATACAGATCTTAAAACAAGTGATTTCTCCTATGCGCTTCCCGAAGAACGTATAGCTCAGCATCCAATGGAAAAACGTGACCATTCAAGGCTCATGATAATAAATCGGGAAAACGGAAGCATTGAGCATAAAAATTTTTATGATATTATTGACTACATAAACCCCGGTGACGTACTGGTCATCAACGACTCTAAGGTTATTCCGGCAAGACTTTACGGCCATTCTGAAGGAAGAGAGGACGCAAAGATCGAGCTTCTTCTCTTACGCTCAAAGGGCCTTGACACCTGGGAAACTCTTGTTAAACCCGGCAAGAGGGCAAAGATCGGAAGTCGGCTTGTATTTGGCGGTGGACTTTTGCAGGGTGAAATAACCGACATTGCCACCGAAGGAAACAGAATAATTAAATTCGATTATGAAAGAGAAAAATATTCTAACATATATGAAATACTGCACCGTATAGGCCTTATGCCTTTGCCGCCGTATATAACCGAAAGACTTGAAGATAACAGCCGCTATCAAACTGTTTATGCAAAAGACGAGGGTTCGGCTGCCGCTCCAACGGCGGGTCTGCACTTCACACCGGAGCTTCTCAAAAAAATTGAGGAAAAAGGCTGCGCCATTGTGCCTGTTATGCTCCACGTTGGTCTTGGGACCTTCCGCCCCGTTAAGGCAGATCGCATAGATGAGCATATTATGCACACAGAATATATTTCGGTA
This sequence comes from Eubacteriales bacterium, assembly GCA_045587665.1. Classification (GTDB taxonomy): domain Bacteria; phylum Bacillota; class Clostridia; order Oscillospirales; family CAG-272; genus SIG710. Next base: position 6,008 of record JAZNCT010000020.1, on the reverse strand, counting down.
TCTGAAAAAAGTGCAAAGATCATTAACGAGAGAAAGGCCGCAGGCGGAAGGATAATTGCAGTTGGAACAACCTCCTGCCGCACTCTTGAGAGTGTTTCAGACGAGAGCGGGATCGTTCACCCAATAAATGGCGACACAGGCATATTTATATTTCCCGGATATAAATTCAAAGCGGTTGACGCTCTGATCACAAATTTTCACCTACCCGAAAGCACGCTTCTTATGCTGGTGTCAGCATTTTATAACAGAGAAAAAATGTTGGATGCCTATAAGACCGCTGTCGATATGGACTATCGTTTTTTCTCCTTTGGTGATGCGATGTTTATAATGTAGACTTGGCGATCTGACATGAATGTAAATAGGATAATGGTGTTGAAAAATCGAAGCTCTGCAGATTAAATACGCTTCCTGAAAGGAACTTTTCAGAGGTATCCTCTGAGAGGGTTGTGGCTATGTAAGAGAAGACGTGCAGATGTTATTTTTCAAAGCAAGTCCGATGATTTTGGGCTTGAAATCGGGCAAACTCACGGCATAAAGCCGGCAACCGAAACCTTTGGCGATGCCTCTGCCGAGTGCTTCGATTTTTACAGCCAGATGAGCAAATTTGGATGGGCTTCATAGTTGAAACTGAGGAATTTGCAATTAAGGTTATGAAGCATATGCTGAAGGAACGATATAGAGATTAAACAAAAAAGCAGAGAACTCAATTCTCTGCTTTTTCTTTTAATCGCTTATTTTTGTAAAACAACAATAACAAAACTCCTATAATCATAACAAGTGAAAACACAGAAGCCGAGAACAATCCGATTTTCAGATCGTTACCGAATTTTTCTGAAACAAAGCCCACAATAGTTGGCCCTGCTGTACATCCGAGATCACCCGCAAGAGCTAAAAAGGCAAACATTGCAGTACTTCCGCCACATAGCCTCTCTGTTGCAAGACTATATGTTCCCGGCCACATGACGCCAACAGCCCAGCCGCAAACAGCGCAGCCAATAAGCGAAAGAAATGGCCAAGGTGAGAGTGACACCATCATATATCCGCCAAAGCTAAGCAAGGCAGAAAAAAGCATATATCCTGGCAACTTTAATTTTTTTCCGAGAAGCGAATAAAAAACTCTTGAAAGACCCATGAGTATCGCAAATGTCATAGGCCCCGCCAGGTCCCCCACAGTCTTTGAAACTCCAAGCCCCTGCTCTGCAAGTGCCGAAGCCCACTGGCTTATGGAAAGCTCGCTTGCTCCTGCACAAAACATTAAGAGGAACATAAGCCAAAAGATCTTATTTTTAAAAAGCTTACTAAGAGTAAGATTTTCTTTGCCCGAGATCTTCCTTGCTTCATCTTCAAGTGAATTTATAGGCACGAGCATAAAATAGAAAATATTTATAAAAGGTATCAGCGCAAAGGCAATGGACAGGTACCCCCAATTTTCGATACCGCAAAATCCAAAATAAAACACTGAAACCAGAACTATAAACACGTGCCCCCAACAGAAAAAAGAATGAAGCAGGCACATATGACCGCTTTTATTGGAGTTAGGACAAGCCTCAACTATAGGGCTTATAACAGCCTCAATAATTCCGCCGCCAACCGATGTAAAAAGCAGGGGGAACACAATGCCCGGATACTTATTTTCAAAGGAGCCGGGCAAAATAGCAAGCATTACAAGTCCAAATGAAGCAAGCACATGGGCAAGTACTGCAGAGCCTCGATATCCAATAAGCTTCACTAAAACAGGACTTGCAAGATCTGCAAGGAGCTGCATTATAAACATCACTATGATGAGAAAAGATATATCACTGTATTCTATTCCGTATGAGGTATTGAAAAACGCAAACAGCAGCGGTACAAAATTCAAAACAAGCGACTGCACAACATATCCTATGCAGCTCGCCAAAAATGTGTGGTTGTAGCTTTTTCTTATCGACATTTTATTTTTCCTATCAAAAAAATTACAGTGTATTATACACCAAAATCAAGAAAATGTCAACAAAGTATTTAAATTTGAGTAAGCTTTAAATACAAAAGCCGACACAAAAATTTTCGTGCCGGCTTTTGCGTTCATTCAGCAAATTAAAGATATTTATATTGATATTATTTCTTTTTCAGCTTTCCAACAACCCTGCCATAGCATTCGGCACTGGCAAAATCCTTTAGCAAAATGTCGCCATATTCGGGATTGAGAGAAATAAGTCGGTCTCCGCCAAACTGCTTGAAATAGCTTTCTCCGTCCAGTATAAAAATACCAAGCTCCCCGAACTCAACCGAATCGCAATGCTCTATAAGCAGAATGTCTCCGCTATGATATTTCGGTTCCATACTGTTTCCGCTGATGCGCAGAGCATAATCTGCCGTCTTTGTTTTAACGGTGTCCGGAATAGTGATATTCTCGGTTGAATCGCTGTCAAGATACATACCGCGTCCGGCAGAAACACCCATATCATAAAGCAAAATGCTCCTCCTGCCGCCCACGGCTGCCGAAGCCGACGGGATATATGTAGCACTTGTTTTCTTTGGAGTGAGTATGCGTGCGGATTTTGCGGGCGCAACCGTCTCTGTTCCAATACCGTAGCTGGCCTTTGTCATGCGCTCACTTTCCTTATTTAAAACAAGGGCAACAAGCTCTCTGCCGTGATTATCAAGCTGGCGATAGTTTTCAATGAGTCTGATCTCTCCGGCTTCAAGTGTGTAGTTGTTATCGTTATCCGGCTCACCTGTAACAACATAATTCACCGAACACCCCAGCGCATTACAAATAGCTAAAATATTTGAAAACTTTGGTGAATCGCTGATCTCTGCCATTATCTTGCTGAGTGTGCCGAGAGGAATACCCGTCATCTCCGATAGTTGTTCGTTTGTGATCTTCTTCTTACTTTTAATTTTTTTAATTCGATCAATATATTCCATTTTCGGCACTCCTTTAATTTTCTTTTTTCTTTTACGGTCTTATTATAACACGTTTTTTCCGTTTTGTAAAGAGGTTTTTTAAAATATTTTCGTTTTTTGGAAAAATCCTCTTGACAAATCGAATTTTTATGATATAATATAAGCACAGAAATTCCTAATATGGAAAAATGAGGTGTAAATCATGAATAGAACTTTTACAAACAATTATTCAAATAAGGCTTATTATAACAGGAATAAATCAGTTTATAAGGAAGCATTTTCGGACAAGTTCTTCGGTCTTATATTCGTAGTTTTAACGCTTGCTACATCCTTGTTTAGGTGTGAGGCTGCTGTTATGACAGTTAAGATCGCACTTAGCTTCGCTTCTCTTGCAGGGCTTATTTCAGTAGTCCATTTTGTTGAAGCAGGCTGTCTTGGATTTTTTCCGGCAATCGTCATTTCTTTAGCTCTTCTCTCCTTTTGTTCCTTTATCTTTAGTGGAGAAGAATAATTTTCCGCCTATTTCCCCGGGAATAAATGATCTGTAAAACTCCCCGGCTCTTTTATATATTTTTAACGCCTCACAGTTTTCCAGATCATACATCACTTCTCTTCCATTTATAAATATAGTTCCCTTAAATATGCTTTCTTTTCTTTCTATATTTATTTCAAACAGTGGTTCTGCATTACCGTTTATGAAATTATCTGCGCTCATACTTCCTCTTGCGGCAAATGCTATCACCAGCAAAATAAAGATGTTTATTCTAATTTTTTTGCTCAGTTTCTTTTGTTTATAATGATTTTTAAAGCTTTTCATTTTGTTTCCAAATCGGAATAAAGTTCCTATAAAGGTATGTCAATTCCGGTTCTAAATTCCGCTTTTTATATTTCATTCTCCTTTTATAATTTCCGCCAAAGCATAGGAAAGGTGCTTTGCCGCGAGCTTTGCTTCACTTAGTGTGTTCCCTGCGGTTCCTATTTCAATCAAAAGTGAACCTGTGCAATATTGTTGATTGTATGCCGCACCTCTCAAATATATAGGTCTGCTGAAATCTTCATATTTTTCATCAAGCTTTTCCTTAAGAACAGCGGCAAGAGCAAAACGCTTCTCCCAATCCGGATAGTTTGCTCCTTTATAATTTGAGCCAACAACCGCCATTACCTGTGCTGTGCTCTCCCCTTCAATATCCACCGCAGCCTTTACAAGTGAACCATCAGTCTTCAATATTGCATCTCGGTGAATGTCAAAAACATATTTTATACTGGGGTATTTTGCAAGATAGTATTTTATACTTTCGGCTGATCTTATGTATGAATCCTGATATGATTCTTTATCGTGCATTGTTTCGCAATGGACGGTCGGTATACCTTTGCTGTTAAGTATGTCCGCCATTACTCTTCCAACTGCAATTACGTTTTTCTCAGTGTCGTGAGATCTTGATATTTCACCGCCGTCATCTATGTAGTAATCCTTTCCCTCTTCTGCATAAGCTTCCGTTCCGTGTGTGTGTATTATGAGAACCAAGGGCGAATCTTTGCTTGTTTGGGTGTAGGTCTCAGGTATCATACTTTTATCTTTTAGAAGTTTTGAAATGTTTGGGGCATATGTGGTTTCGTTTACAAAATAATCTTTGTCATCGTTGTCTCCGCTCAAATTCAGTTTAATAATTGGATATCGGTTTTCCTCCACTTTATTTATGTTTGTTTCGCCTCTATCTATTGCATCAGTATCCTGTCCTTCCTCAATTTTATTGGTTCCCTCATTGTCGGTATCATTTGTTTTCTTATCATCAGATTCTCCCTTTTGAATCTGCTCGTCCGCTTCTGCTGCGGTCTTGATCGAGGTTATTTCTTTTGCTCTTAAAGTTGATATTCCAAACATTTCCTCGGAAATAAGTTCTGAGAGCTTTACATCGTATTTGCTGATATTTTCCTTGCAATACCCCGAAAGGAGCACTGAAGGCAGATTTTCAATTTTGTTTGACAATATTCTTACACCGGTATCTGCGAAAATAAATCCAAGCATAATGATAGCCGCAGATAAAGTAAGTAATAAATACAGGCTTATTTTTTTTGATTTCCTGCCGGAAAAATCCGGCAGAATTCTTTGACCGATCTCGCTCTGCAGCAATGGCGTATCCGCTGATTTTAAATATTCTTTTTCCTTCATAATATTCCCCCTTACAGTCTTTGGCTGTTAAATCATATGCAATCGGTGTCAAAATTATTCTAACTTTTAACTGTAAATGCTCTTGAAAGCGCATCGGAAAGCAACACCGAAAGCTGTTTTGTTATTATATCGCTTTCTTTCGGCGTTACAAAAAAGCTTCTTCCGTTTTCAAGAACCTCTTGCAGCTCTTGACTGTATTCTTTTATTCCTGCTCTGTTAAGGGCTTCATATACAAGGGTTGATGAATTTACTACTGTTGGTATTCCAACAGAAATAACCGGAACACCGAGAGTCTCCGTGTTTATCGCCATTCTCATATTTCCGATTCCTGAACCGGGTCTTATTCCTGCGTCAGAAATTTGAACTGTTGCAGCAAGCCTTTCACAGGAGCGCGCCGCAAGTGCATCTATAACTATCACAATATCAGGAGTGCAATTTTGAACTGCTCCTCTTATCAGTTCAACTGTCTCTATTCCTGTTTGGCCAAGAACTCCGGGGGAAAGTGCCGCAATTTCACAAAAGCCCAGAGAAGAATATATTTTTGGCTCCATTTCTCTGAGATGTCTTGTAACGGTCAAGTTCTTAATGGTTAAGGGACCTATTGCATCCGCTGTTATATCCGAATTCCCAAGACCGGCAACCAAAACGCAAAATTTGTTGTCTATCTCTTTGCCTGTTGTTTCTGCAGCCATATCCACAATTTTTCTGCCTATCAGATCGCAGATCAATTGATATTCCTTACCGTCAGCTTGCCAAAGCCTTTCCTTGCTTACACAAACATACCGTCCGCCCTCATTATTTTCTGATCCTTCAAAAATTATTTCATTGACTGTTGCAAAATCTAATATTTCTTCTCTATGAAGTTTAACTTCTTCCCCGCATTTTTTATTTAATCGGTTTTCAAGAGCAAGATCGGATCTTATATATTCGTTCACTCCAGGCACTCTCCTTA
>JAZNCT010000019.1:0-5787 GCA_045587665.1 Eubacteriales bacterium | reverse complement strand
ATGTGCCCCCTGTCAAGTAGACAGACTAAAAAACAAAAAGAATTTACAAATTGAATAGATTCTTTGATCTCCCCCTGCTGCGCAGCAGGGGGAGATTTTCGTCACGCGGCGGTGGCGAAATAATACTCGCACGGTGTCATGCAGTTAAGTCGCTTTTGGTAACGGCGAGTGTTGTAAAAGTGTATATAATTTTCAATTGCTTCAACGAGCATTTCGCGGCTCGTAAACTTTTTCAGATAGTACATCTCAGATTTTAGGATGCCCCACCAACCTTCCATCGGAGCGTTGTCAAGGCATCTGCCTACGCGAGACATACTTTGGATCATACCCGCATCAACGAGCTTTTGGTGAAACACCTTGTTTGTGTACTGAAAACCTCTGTCGCTGTGGAATATGGGCTTTGCATCAGGATAAAGACTTGTTGCTTCATCGAAGGTTGTAAAAACTAATTCGTTGTTGTTGCTGTCGCCTATCTTGTATGCAATAATGCGTCTGTCGTAAAGGTCAAGTATTGCAGAAAGATAGAGCTTTTTTACCTCGGGACCTACGTAATATTTAAACTCCGTAACATCAGTTAACCACTTTTCAAACGGAACGGTTGCTTTGAAATCTCTGTTTAGAACATTCTCCGCAGTAATTTCGGGGGTGGATTTCACATAATCCGGACGTTTCTTTCGGATTACAGATTTCAAACCAAGTATACGCATAATACGCCGAACTCTCTTAACGTTAATTCTGTGAGGAAGTTCGTTTATCTTTTCTCGGTTAATATTAATGCACATTTGTCTGTATCCGAGAACACCGTTGCTTTCCTCATAGAAATCCTTTACATATTCTCTGATCTGTACGTTCAAAAGCTCACTTGGGCTTGGATTTCTCTTTTTCCACTTGTAGTAGGAAGATCTATTTAATTTCAATGCAATACACATTTCCTTAACGCAATAACCCGGATGTATATTCAAAAATTCAATGGCTATGTAGATATGCTCCTGCCGTACTCCGGTCAGCGACCACCACCTTTCAGCTCCTGTAGTTTTTTTATGAAAGCGTTTTCAATTTCAAGTTGTCTGTTTTTAGCTTCAAGTATCTTCATTTCTGCTTTGAGCTTTTCAACCTCGGTCATTTCTTCTGCCGGCTTTGTTCTGCCGCGGTTGTCCTTGAGCTTGTCCACTCCGCCTTCTTCATACTTGCGTACCCAAGTGTAAATCTGTTGGTATGACACGTTGTAAGTTTCTACTGTTAAACCGTAATCCTTGTTGTGTTCAATGCAGAATGCCACAATCTCCGCACGCTCTTCTTGTGTAGTCTTTCTTCCTTTGGTCATGTAGATTTCTCCTTTGGCGCTGCTGCGCTCCTTAAATTCTCTATGACCATTATACCACATTATCCAAACTTCGAGAGTACGTTTTGCTAAAATTCCGTATTTTCTGCATACCTCTCGTTGACTGCCTTTTCCTGATAGATATTCCTCTACTGCTTGTATCTTCAGCTCCGCGCTATATACTTTGTTTTTGTGAGATCTTCTTTGCATAAAAACAACCCCCTTAAAGTAGTCTTGAAAATTTTTTGTTTTTTCAAGTGTCTACTCTAAGGGGATTATATCAAAAAAAGTGGCTCTGCATTTTTATATTTCTTCGGGGATAGCTTCTGCTCTTGAAACAACAAAAGCACTTACCTTGGAAGCTTTTTTCAGACAAGTTTCTATATCCTGTCCAAACAGATAATTAACTAAGAATGTGGCACCGTAGCTGTCGCCTGCGCCAACTGTAGACACCACTTCGGCTTTTTCGGCATTGCACTTTGTAAAAGTATTATTCCTTGTGTCAAAGGCTGCCGATCCCTCTGCTCCGCAGGTGAGAATTATCAACTTGATATTATTAAAGGATGCTGCAAGTAATTCCAAGCTGTTTTCCACATCTGCTGTTTTGTCGAAAACGCATCTGATAACAGCAGGAAGCTCCTCGTCGCTGACCTTTAAAACGGTTGCATTGCTAAGACCAAAGACTATGCTTTCTTTTGAATAAAAGGGAGCACGCAGGTTGAGATCAACAAATATCTCACCAAAGCTCATATCCGAGAGCAGCTTGCCAAGTGCAAGGCGATTTGCTTCTCCCCTAAGGGCAAGAGTTCCAAAGCAAAGCGCATCAAAGCTTTCCTTGCTTATGTTTTTTGGAATAACGATGTGGTCGTATGCAACATTTTCTGCAATCTCATAAGAGGGCACGCCCTTTTCAGACAGACTTACGGTACATCTGCCACTGGGATATTCTGAGAGACGGGAAGTGTATTCGGTATTTACTCCATAATTCTTTGCCATAAGGATAGCTTCACTACCCAGTTCATCTTCGCCCACAGCCGAAAGCAGAAAAGTATTTGCACCTGCGCGAGAGGCATGGGCGGCAAAATTAAGGGGCGCACCGCCAAGGCATTTTTTATTGGGATAAATATCCCAGATTATTTCTCCAAAGGATAAAATTTTCATATAATTCTCCGTGTTGTGCAGGAGGCGGCTTCAAACAAATGAAGCCGCCTCGGGTGGTTTAATGATTGAAATTTTGAGGGGTTATGCTTTGACCGCCAAGTGCTTTTCTTTTCTTCTTTTTAAAAGCGGAAATGCAGGCAAGCACGATAGCTCTGATAATGAGCAGGACAACTCCGGAACCAAAAAGTATAGCGGCAAGTATCAGTATAAATGATGTTACAAATGAGATTATGTTTTCGATAAATTCAAAAATGATTATTGCTTCAAGAATTTCGGGGATAAGCATTGAAACAAGACCGCCGGCACCATAGATAAAGCCAATGATGATAAAAATGATTCCCATAGAGAGAACGGCCTGAGAGGGCTTGTTGAGAAACATGAGGAAGATAAGCAGGGCAGAGAGCAGAATAAGGGAAGCCAAAGTTATATAAGAGAAGCCGATCTGTGCGCTGATGAAAATAAATGACAGATCCTTCATTTCCTTTTTGATATTTGAGAGTTGAAGCTGTTTTTCTGTTTTGTCTGTAATTATCTTTTCTGCAATAGCCTCAAAATCTTCGTCTTCAAGCTCTATGCCAAGCTTTTTGTTTATAAGCTCACCATTATCCTTTAAAAAGTCCTCAACGTCATCTCTCTCGATAGCGGCATTTCCGCCAGAGAGGAGCGCATCAATATATTTGTCGGCCTGTTCGGAGATAAAGCTTGTAACAAGCGGAGTCTTTAACAGGTCGTCTACCTTGGATTCTTTTATTTTGACATCAAGTTCGTTTTTTGCGTAGGCAGCTATGTATTCGGCAAAATCTATTTTCTTGCCCTTGGAATCTTTAAATGTAACAAGCTCGTTTATTGCATCTTCGATATCGACTGTGTCAATGATCTTCTCAATGTTTTGAGGCAATGTTATATATCTGACAGTGAAAACCGCAGAACTTGCCAAAAGCAGTATGAAAAGGAAAATAGACAAGAGCACTGTGAGAAAAACAGTGACACCGACGGGCTTTTTGCCGGAGGACTTTTTCGCCTTTGGTGCTTTTGGAGGCTTTGGAGCTTTTTCAGCTTTCTTTGCCTTTGCTTTTTTAGGTTTTTCTGAAGCCTCGGGTGCGGCTGTATTTTTTGAGCAATTTGGACACACTCCCGCCTCATTTTTGGGTGAACCGCAAACAGTGCAAAATTTAGAAGGGGCTTGTATGGGCTCTTCCTTTACAGCATCGCAATTTGGACACTGGCCTTCTTCGTTTTTTGTTGAGCCGCAAGCAGTGCAAAACTTAGAGGGCGCCTGAGCCTGCTCTGCCTTTGCAGCATCGCAATTCGGGCAAAAACCTGTTTCGGGATCTGTGGGTGAACCACATTGTATGCAAAATCTAGCCATTGACAATTCTCCTCTTAAATTGATGTATATATATATTTTACCACATTATGAAAAATAATCAATAGTTTTACCGATATTTTTGCTTTTTTCTTTAATATTATAATATTTTATCAAATTGCTTTACATTGTGATGTTGTTGTGTTATAATAACTATATATGTCTATTTTAAGGGGGGAGCATAATGGACGCGGAAAAAAGAAAAAGTGGACGCATAGCAAAAACCGCCATACTTATGGTTATCATAACCCTCTCGGCAAAGGCTCTTGGAATGTTCAGGGATATACTTCTGGCTGCATCCTACGGTACATCCCCCCAGGCTGTTGCTTATGATACGGCTTCAAGACTTCCTCTCATAATTTTCGATTTTGTTATAGGAGGAGTTATAACAGCTTCGTTTATTCCGATATTCAATGAATTGCTCGTTAAAAAGAGCAAAAAGGATGCCCTTGATTTTGCTTCTTCATATGTAAACATCATATTGCTTATAACGGCATTGCTTTCTGCTTTCGGCTGCGTTTTTTCACCGATGCTTGTTGGTTGGCTTGCCCCCGATATTCCCGATGCAACAGCGTCTCTTGCCTCTGAGCTTTCCCGCATAATGTTTCCAATGATAATTTTTACAGGACTTGCTTTTTCTTTTGTTGGGCTTCTCCAGTCCTTTGGCAATTTCCTTTTGCCCGCCCTTATAAGTCTTGTTTCAAATCTTATCATGGTGCTTTATTTTGTTTTTTTTAACGACACTTTCGGCATCTTCGGCCTTGCATTTGCAATGCTTTTTGGCTGGGGAGCCCAGGCACTTGTTCAGCTTCCCGCGGTTATAAAAACCGGCTTTCGCTTTTCACTGAATTTTGATTTTCGCTCGCCTTATATAAAGCGATCCTTTGCAATGGCCCTGCCCATACTTATCAGCTCTTGGGTACAGCCATTCTGCAATCTTATCAACACACGCTTTGCATCATCTATCGAGGGCGGAATTTCGGCAATGGGCTATGCAAACCGTCTTTATCTCATAATCGTTGGAGTGTTCACATTTGTAGCAACAAATTTGCTGTTTCCTTATTTTTCAAAAGCAAAGGCAGGGGGCGACAGGGAAGAGGAGAGCCGTCTTACCAGAACTTCCCTAAAGACTCTTATGCTTGTGATCCTGCCTATTGCCTCAGGAATTGTTGCGCTGTCTGAGCCGATAATTGCTGTGATATACGGCAGGGGAGAGTTTAACTCAAATGATATTTTTATGACGGCAAATGCTCTCAGATTTTTCACCTTGGGTATGCCTTTTTATGCCATAAATGAAGTTTGCACAAAAAAGTTTTTTGCCGAGCAAAAAACACTGCCGCCTATGATAACAGCACTTGTTGCTATTGCATTTAACATTGCTTTTGCAGCACTGCTTTCTGAAAAAATGGGCATCTCAGGCATTGCACTTTCCTCATCCCTTGCTGTTATGCTGAATTCACTTCTCAATGTGATAGTCAGATATTGCAAAGGCGACAGGATGATATATTTTTCTGATGCTGTCAGCATAATAACAATGCTCGTCTCTTCTGCTGCAATGGGATTTGCTGTTTGGTATTTAAAAAGATACCTTCCTTTTAATATTGTGGGTTTGACTGCAAATATCATGGTGGGTGCGGTTTTATATTTTCTTATCTGTTTTGTTATGAAAGAACAGATGACGCACACTGCGGTAAACAAAATATTCAGAAGAAAAGAGGAGCACTGATATGAAGATCCTCCATGTTTTAAGCGATTCAAATATAGGCGGAGCAGGTATACTTCTGCTTAATTGTCTTAGGCATTTTGACACTTCAAAATTTGATTTAAAGGTTGTTTTGCCGCGTGGTGCCGAGCTTTCGCCAATGGTAACGGCACTTGGATATGAAGTTGTTGAGATGAAATATGGCAGAGACGCTTCATATGAAAAAGAGGCAACAAG
>JAZNCT010000018.1:0-16440 GCA_045587665.1 Eubacteriales bacterium | reverse complement strand
TGATATTGCTATGTATATTTTACTATAGTTTTCCCTGTTTTTCAACGCACAAATTATGGCAGCACCGCCAATATGGTATTATATGGTAATCATCCCGCATATTATTCACTCAAAACACTTTTTTGTAAAACAGACCGCGGCAATAAATTGCCGCGGTCTGCTATCAAAGAAAGGTCTTCATTTTTTCGATATTATCCTGTTCAAATGTTATAAGCTCTCTTCCAAGCTTCAAAGCCTGCTCCGGGCAGCCCTCACCTTCAAATTCTCTCACGTGCTTTGTCATGTCGGTTATTCCCATTGTTGAGCCTTTTATCAGCATTTCAGCCATATGACCCACAGAGGTGTCTGTCATGGTATTCATGGCAATGCCCATTTTTGTCATCATTTTTTTGATCATTGGCTCCTCCATAGGCTTTATACCCATAGGCGTAAGCTGTTTTTCGGCCTCATCGGCAATCTTTTCATAGCCGCTAAGCTGATTTGTCAGCGCAGTGCGAAAACCGGTATCCTTGACCTTTGGCAACAGATCAACTATGGCATCCGAACCCATTTTTACATTCTTATAAATATAGCACAAAAGCTCAGGCGTCTTTTCCATATAAAAACCTCCAATAAAAAACGGTATGCAATTAGTTTAACCGCATACCGCTTTTTTATTCATTTTCAGCTCTTGCGAAGCTTTTGCATACGAACATCAGTGCCTTCAAACAAGAGAGGCGTATATTCACCAAAAATCCGGCTGGCAATTCTATCCCAATATCTTGCCCTCAGTTCAGAAGGCGAAAGATTTGTGCTTATCACAGTTGATTTTTGCTTTGAAAGACGAGTGTTTATAACATTATATAACACAGAAACCGTAAACTGATTTGTGACCTCGGTTCCGATATCATCTATTATAAGAAGGTCCGCATCATAATATCTGCCAATATCTTCGGCATCACTTTCAGAATAAGGGCTGCCAAAGCGTTCTTTTTCAAAATCGGATATCATTCCGACAGCAGTTACATACAGCACATCATAGCCTCGGTCGATAACAGTTTTTGCCGCCGCTGTTGAAAGGTGTGTTTTTCCAAGTCCTGTGCCGCCAAAAAGTGCAAGATTAACACATTTTGAAGATGAAAAACCTTCGGCAAAGCTCTTTATAACTTCAAAATTGTGCTTCATTTTTTCAAAATAACCGGCATTTTCCCTGTAAAAATCAAGAGAAAAGGAATCAAAGGTCTGCGTTTGCATAAGCTTCAGCAGCCCCGAGCTTTCATAGCCTGCGAGCACCAGTGCCTTTTTCATACAATCACACATTCGCCCCTCCGCATAGCCCGTGTCACTGCATTTTTCACATTCATAATGAACGTTTGTATAGTCCGACGGGTATCCGTTTTCGGTAAGCAAACGCTTTCTTGCCTCCTGGAGCGCAAGGCTTTCTTTTTTCAGTGCCTTGATCCGCCCGGAAGCATCTGAGCCGCCGCCAATAGCAGCATGAACTGCCTCAAGGCCTATATCGGCAATCGCTCTGTCAAGCTCCCTGAGTTCAGGAAGTTTGCCATACAGCTCATTTTTTCTTGTCTCAGCCATGTTTTGAGCGGCAAAATATTTATTTTTGAAAATCTCTTTCACTCTTTTAACATTTTGCGAGCTATATCCCATCTGCCCCTCCTTATTTACCTTCAAAACTTCGCTTCAGCGCCGCTTCAAGAAATTCGTCGGTATCAAAGCTTCCTCCGTCGCCGCCCTTGTTCTTTTTATGCTCTTCAATATCCTTTTCGATATCCTCAACGGTTTTTATGCCCTGGCTATGCCAGCGGTCCATAATTGCACCTGCATATGGAAGCGAAGGATTTTGAGTGCTGTCTATAGTAAGCTCATAAGCCTTTTCGATTATATCAAAATCATAATTGTATTGAGAAAGCCATTTTTCGATCAGAGCCTTTTCCTTTTTGGTAAGTGCACGTGAAGTTATACCAAAAATGCTTCTGACCTTTTGCTCTGTCTGCTCAGCCTTTTCAAGGAAACGCAGACGCTCACCCAGCATTTCCGCATCGTTTATATTCTCGTCAAGAAAGCGATGTGCCAGCTTTTCAACAGCTCTCACCGATTTATGCTCCATTTTTCCGCAATGTGCAAAAAGGAGAAGTATGTATTCACTGTCAAGAGAAAGATAGTCTGTAAGGCCCACAAGGATATTTATCTCGCTTGTATTAAACACCTTGCCGAAAAGCTGTTGGCACTCGTCAATAAGGAAGCGACACTCCTCTCTTTTTTCAAGAAAGGCAGTAAGCTCTTCGGTTGTATATCTTGGCAGCTCGTCTGCGCTTCTCAGCTTTTTCTTTGCCTGCGTGTTTTCATGAGCCACAGGCTCTGCATTTAGCTCATCGGTTGTTCCGTTATCATTTTCTGAATATTCTTCAGCCTCGAGAACCCCTGCACCTCTCCAGAAGGCGATAGAATTTTTGATATCCTCGCTCTTCATACCGGTTTTATGGGTCAGCTCTTCCATTGCCTTTTCGGTGTCATTTATCAAACCACTGTCAGAGGCTAAGGCAATAAGCAATTTGATATCCCTTTTGGTAGCCTTATCAATTTTATCAAGCACAGCCTGTGGCAATACTGCAACAGCGCTTCCATAATTAAAAACCAACCTCAAAACTCTTCCCTCACAATTATTTTCAGTTCTTTTGTGTTTCCTCGTCCTTCATACGCTTCAGCTCGTAGCAAAGAGTCATAAGAGAATCGCCCAGGTGAACATTGACGATCTCCACCTTATCCCTCTTCATTTCCAGCTCCTTACCGGTAAAATTCCATATTCCGCAAACGCCCGCCTTAGTAAGCTTATCAGAGACCTCCTGAGCACACTCCTTTGGCAAGGTGAGAACGGCAATATCAATAAGATTGTCACGGCAAAAATCCTGGAGCTCATCCATAGAATGAATAGAAACTCCCGCAACTGTATTTCCTATAAGATTTGTATCAATATCAAACATGGCAACGGTTGAAACACCACGCTTTGTAAACATAGGATTGCGCACAAGTGCCCTGCCAAGGTTGCCTGCACCGACTATTATTGCTTTAAAATTGCAGTTAACGCCAAGTATCTCGCTTATTTTTGCATAAAGATATTTCACATTATAGCCATATCCCTGCTGACCAAAGCCGCCAAAGCAGTTAAGGTCCTGTCTTATTTGCGATGCGGTAACGTTCATCATTTTAGAAAGCTCGTTTGAGCTTATGCGCATCTTTCCGTTTCTGATAAGCTCCCTGAGATATCTGAAATATCTCGGAAGCCTTTTGATTACCGCAGGCGAAACATATGCCTTTGGCGATGAGGCATTTCCCTCTTGATCGAGAGAAAGCTGAATGTCTCCATAAATCTCCAACTCATCGTTATTCATATGGGTTATCCTTTCAAAATATTTTTATTCAAATTCACATTTTCGAGAAGGTTTGATAATCTTCAAACGCTCCCAAATCGGAACTGATAATTCCAAAAAAATTACAGATTTTTTTAACTTGAATTCGTGTTTTTTTACACTAAAAAACTTTTCATAGCACCAAACATATCCTGTCAAAAATTTGCAATCCGATACAAAAGCAGATAGTTTTCGTCAATTACCCGATTTTTCCACACAAGACGCGAAAAAAAGTTATCAACAGTTTCAACATACTTTTCCACATAAGCACCCATATTTTTCAAGGTTTTCATCTTAAAAAGTAAAAATTTACTGCAAAAACACACAGTTTGGTTCCGATTTTTCCACAAGCTGTGGAAAAATCCTGTTGAAAACTCCTTTTATGAGTTAGATAAAACTAAAACATGATAGCATTTGACAAAACACAAGAAAATATTATAAATGATTTTACAAATCCTTTTTTCCAAAAAAGGAATCATACTTCCACAGCGGAAGCATTAAGCGATGTGCCAGCAAAATTTCCCTTTAAAAATTCATAGTATGCCGCCGCACCTATCATTGCCGCATTGTCACCGCAAAGAGCTATCGGAGGGCAAACAAGCCTTGCATTTTTCTCCTGACAAACCTGTGAAACAGCACGTCTCAGATGAGAATTTGCCGCAACACCGCCTGCCATAACCAAGGTCTTCATTCCCGTTATATCAAGTGCCATACCGATCTTTTTAGATATTGCTTTTGTAACTGCGGCAGTGTATGAAGCAGCAAGATCTGCTCTTCTTACCTCTTCTCCTCTCTGCTCCATTTGGTTTATATAATTGAGAGCTGCCGTTTTGAGCCCGCTAAAGGAAAAATCAAGATTTTCACCCGCAATAGCCGGAGAAGGTAACTGAATGGCATTTGAGCTGCCTTCATAGGCCAGCTTGTCAAGAGCGGCACCGCCCGGATATGGCAAGCCGATAACTCTGCCCACCTTGTCAAAAGCCTCACCTGCCGCATCATCACGGGTCGAGCCTATCTCCTCATATTCGGTATAAGAATTCACCTTGTAAATAGATGTGTGTCCTCCGGAAACCACAAGTGCAAGGAAGGGAGGCTTAAGAGAGTTTTCCGAAAGCAGTGCGGCAGAAACATGTCCGTGAACATGATTGACCGCCACAAGCGGTATACCGTTTGCATAAGCTAAGGATTTTGCAAAATTCACACCCACAAGCAGTGCACCGATAAGACCGGGAAATGCGGTTACACCAATAGCCCCAACCTCGGAAAGAGTTATACCTGCCTCCATAAGAGCCTCATATGTTATTTTTGAAATAGCCTCTATATGAGCTCTGCTGGCAATCTCCGGAACAACGCCGCCGTAAAGTCTGTGAACATCTATCTGCGAGGCTACTATGTTAGAGCGAATAAATCGCCCATCCTCATTCATCTCAACAACCGCGGCAGAAGTCTCGTCGCAGGAGCTTTCAAGTCCTAAAATATACATAATTCTCCTAAAAAATCAAAGTTGTTTTATCATAACATAAGCATCCTCTGGGGGGGTGCGGTAAAACCTCGGTCTCTTTCCGGCAATCTCAAAGCCAAGCCTCTTATATAGGGAAATGGCGGCAATATTAGAGACCCGCACCTCAAGAGCTATTGAGGATAAACCTTTAGCTCTCGAAAACTCTATCAGCTTGTCCATAACGGCATTTGATAATCCCCTTCTCCTGAAATCAGGGTGAGTGGCCACATCGGTAATATCCCCCTCATAGGCAGAAAAAATCATTCCCGCATATGAAACAAGTCTTCCGCTTTCCTTTTCTATTGCAGCAAAGCCAACTCCCCCCTCTGAGATAAGGGTCTTTAGCCCCTCGGCAGTCCAGGGATGGGCAAAGCACAGTTTTTCAAGTTCTGCAGTTGCCAAAAGATGCTTTTCTTCAAGCTTAAGTATATGAAAATCCGTCATTTGTCAAAAAACATTCTCTCAATAGATTTGCATATTTTATCAAGGCAAGCTTTGTAATCGTCGATATCCCCGCCAAATGGGTCGGGAATATCCTCATCCATTGAAATTATCTTTGAAGCAAACTGAGGATAGTTTGCTATAAGTGCCATTGCGTGCCTTGAGGTGATGCCCACCACAAGATCGTTTAAAGCAAGATCGGATATATCAACCATTTTTGCCCTGTGATTTATATAATCATTATCCGTCAAAGCTCTGATGCCTGCATCCTGCAAAGCCATTGCGGCATTTTCAGATATCGGCATTCCGTCGATCGCACTTATGCCTGCCGAGCTTGCTATAATACGCCTTTTTCTGAGAAGCTCAGGGGGACAGGCAGAACAAAATTCAGGCACTCTGCCCATATCATTTAGTATCGCCTGTGCCATTGGAGAGCGGCAAGTGTTGCCGGTGCACACAAAGCAAACTTTGAGCGGATTTTTTCCTGCACAGCCTGCCGTCAGATTTTCTTCACTTTTTTCAAGAACTGCGTCCATTTTTCACTCCTAAAATCAGTATCCGAAAACACCGCTGAGCGAATCATCGTTTTCTATCCAATCGCTGACAGAGATTATTCGGTATTCATCCTTAGTATCGCGTATGATAACCGTTTCAATGCCGGCATTTATAACCATTCGCTTGCACATCATACAGCTGCTTGTGCCGCTCACTATCTCGCCTGTTCCCGGCTCTGTGCACACCATATAAAGAGTTGAACCAAGCATCTGATCTCTCGGAGCGGCAATTATAGCATTAGCCTCAGAATGAACCGAACGGCAAAGCTCATATCGTTCACCGCGTGGAATTCCCAGCTTTTCCCTTTGACAGATACCGATATCACTGCAGTTCTGCCTTCCTCTGGGGGCACCGTTGTATCCTGTTGAAACGATAACATCGTTCTTAACTATGATAGCGCCGTAACGTTTGCGCAGACAAGTGCTCCGCTCAGAAACCGTCTGAGCAATGTCAAGGTAATAATTATGCTTTGAAACTCTTTCCATATCCACCTCCAAAAAATGAACACAAATATACATTATATATTATAGTACATTTTTTCCTCAAAATCAAGAGCTAAGCAAAAATATTGTCGCAATAAAGAAAAAAATAATACAATAAAAAGAAAACTCCCTCAACGCAATGCGTGAGAGAGTTTTCTATTTTCTTCATAAATCAGCCCTCAAGCTGTTTTCCAAGGAAGCCTGCGGCTGTCAGTATAAGTTTACTCTCGATATCCATAGTAGCCTGCTCTGCCATTCTCTCACCGCTCATTGGGCAAAGAGAAGCAACACATCCAATGATATCTCCCTCACTCATGATAGGCATTGCACAGCTTACAAAGTGCGATGTGCCCTCTGCAGTTACCGAGACCTTTTCTTCTCCTTCGTGCCAGACATAAAGATTTCTTCCCTCAATAATGCTCTCAAGCTCGCCGGATAGACGTCTGTCTGCATATTCCTTTTTCGGCACGCCGGAGCAAGCAATGACAGCATCTCTATCGCATATGACCACAGAGAGTGAACAAGTCTTATGGAGTGTTTCTGCATACTGCGCCGCAAACGACGCCAGCTCTCCAATGGGAGAGTATTTTTTAAAGATCACTTCCCCCTCTCTGTCTGTATAGATCTCCAAAGGGTCGCCTTCGCGGATGCGCATTGTGCGGCGGATCTCCTTTGGGATTACCACTCTGCCAAGGTCGTCTGATTATGTCAAGTAGGTACAAAAATTATTTACAAATCCCGGAAAACCCTTGTAAATAGGGCGTTTTCGGCTTCTCACTTTTTGAACCTACTTAACATAAAGGTTTTACCCATTATGTTATTTTAGGACAACTCGGCGCTTTTTAGTGCTTCAAAGCTACGAAAAGATCATCGAATTTCCAGCTGATTTCTATTTTATCGGGAGCGAAAACTACGATTTTTTCTATCGCTTCATACATGTTTTTGCGAAGCATTTCATCGTTTGTCTTTGCTATGATTATTGCCTTTTTTTCTTCCTCTTGGTTTTGATTATCTTGAGCCACTGAATTTTTGTATTCTTCCTCGGTATCAGAAAGTCGTTTCTTTAAAGCATCCAATTTTGTCATAAGCCTATCTTTCTTCTCCATATACTCTTCGACAGTTAAATTTCCGAAACGGTACATTTCGTAAAGCTCAAGCTTTTCTCTGTCAAGAGAGGATATTTCGGAGGAAAGTGAATCAAGCAGCCGTTTAATTTCGGTGTGCTTGTTTTTATTTTCCGGTACCGAATTTCGAACACTAAGCTTGATAAGCGATAACTGTGCTTTCAATGCCTCAAAAACTACGTCTTCCATAACACTTTTTCTGAATCTGACTTTTACACATTCGCTTTTCTCATGGAATCTGTGAGAGATACAGGCAAAAACTGTTCCGTTTGCTTTTTCAAGCTTTCGACCGCAGTATGCACAGACATAAACTCTGTCACTTGTGGGTAGTATTTGCTTTGTGCTCATCTTACGGCGCTGTATCTTTTCGTTGGCCGCTTGGAACTCCTCCATTGTAACAATAGGCTCATGTGCATTCTCACGCACAATCCATTCATCAGGAGAGCATTTTCTTTGAGATTTATCTCGTATGAATCTACTTTCACGGGTATGATTGATCATAGTGCCTGTGTACTTAATATTGGAGATCATCTCGTGGATTCTCATATGCGACCATTGGTGACTTTGGGATCTCTTATACTTTATCCCTTTGTATTGACCGGGAGTTGGAATTCCATCGTCATTAAGTCCTTTTGCCACTTGCGTAGTCGTCTTTCCCGATATTATTTCAGCAAATATTCTGCGTACAATTTTAGCGGCTTCTTCGTCAATTACCATTTGGTGCTTATCACTTTCGGAAGGCTTATATCCATACAGAACACAGCTCAGATAATGTGCATCTTTTTGCTTGAGTCCCATTGCACTCTTGACCTTCTTTGAAAGATCCTTGCTGTAGTAGTCATAGATAAGATTTCTGAAAGCAATATCCATTCCGCTTGTTTTACCTGAATAATCGTTACTGTCGTAATAATCATTTATGGATATTATCCTGATTCCAAGGAACGGGAAAATATGCTCCAGATAATCTCCGACCTCAATATAATTTCTGCCGAAACGGGAAAGGTCCTTGACTATAATGCATTCAACTTCACCCTTTTTGACAAGCTCTATCATTTTAGTAAAGCCTTGTCTATCGAAGTTCGTTCCGGTGCAACCGTCATCAATGAATTCTAAAACTCTGTAAGTTGCGAACTCTTTGTTCTCAGAGATGTATTTCTGAATAAGTCTTCGCTGTGATAGTATGCTGTTGCTTTCGTCCTTTGCGGAGTTGGTTCTCTTGTCTACATCCTCAAGGGATATACGCATATACATTGCAAGTGTTTTAACCATTATGCCACCTCCGCTGAAAGTCTGTTGCAAAGATGCATAAGTGCTTCAATCTCGTCAAAGTATTTTAAAGTAACTTCAATTTGATTTTCTGCATTAATGCAGATCTTTTCAATAAATGCTTCAACGATTTCCGCTGACATTTCGGTAATATTACTGTACTTCTTGACAAGCCGTTTCCAATTGCTTTCAGCTTTAGATTGCTTGCGAGCTTCAGACAGTAATATATCAACTTCTGAAAGTTCCTGTTTGAGTTTTTCTATATCTGACTTCAGGATGTCACGGTTGTCTGCATACTCAGTTTCGGTTAGAAAGCCTTCTTTTAAGTCAGCATACATAGTACTCAGAACCGCTTCTTTTTTAGCTATCATCTCACGAATAGACTTCACCTTGCTATTGTTGTCAGCGAAAACTGCCTTTTGCTTTTTCACTGCTAATAGCCGTTTTAGTGTTTCATCCATATCAACAAATAGCTCAATATGCTTGTTGATAAGTTCTATCACCGCTAAATCCATATTTGCCTTTTTGATTTTTACGTCAGAACAGCCTGTTTTTCCATGCTCCGCATATGTGGGACACTTAAATGTGAAATACACCTTATCCTTTTTACTGTTAAAGGAGCGTTGGAGTTTCATAACTCTCCCACAGACAGCACAAACAAACTTTTTGCCGTATAAGTTTTCCGTTTTCGGAAGATGTGAATACTTTCCGCTGTTTGCCCGTGTTCTTTCTGCAGCTTCTGTATTAACTATCTGTACTCTTTCAAACAGGTCATAATCAATGATTGGCTCATGTGTATTCTCAGCTACGATGTATTCATCTTCGCAAGTTCTGTGAAAAGTTTTTCCTTCATATAAGCACTGACTTGATTTTCTCTGTACAAGACTACCGATATAAACGACATTCGACAGTATTTCTGTTATCATATGCTTGTTCCAAAGAATTCTGCCGGGTTTGTCGTTGTTGTTTGTAATTATACCGCATTGCCTTTTATACTCGCTCGGAGATAAAACACCTTCATCATTAAGAGTTCTGTTTATACTCATAAAGCTTCTACCGTCTGCTCTCATCGCAAATATTCTCTTGACAACATCGCAAACTTCATAATCTATGACAAGGTGATTTTTGTTTTTAGGATCTTTGAGATAGCCATACGGAGCATAGTTGCCTATATAGTCACCTCGAAGCATTTTTGTACGAAGTGCCGATGTTACCTTTCTTGATATATCCTTGGCATAATAATCGTTTACGATATTTTTGAGAGATACCGAAAGAGCAGTGCCTGAAAGACTGGTTTCTGTATCGTAATCATCATTGACTGATATGAACCTCAGTCCAAAGAACGGACAGATTTTTTCGATAAAATCTCCTGTTTCTATATAGTTTCTTCCGAGTCTTGATAAATCCTTTACGATTACACAGTTTACAAGTCCTTTTTTTACATCGTTCATCATACGGTCGTACTCCGGACGTGCAAAATTAGTGCCTGTGTATCCGTTGTCGATATAAATATCAACCTTTTCAAGATACGGTCTTTCGGAAACATACTTTTCAAGAATCGCAATTTGATTACTTATGGAGTCCGAATCTTTGCCGTTATCTTCTACAGAAAGTCTTACATACAGAGCAGCGTTCCAAATGCGAATTACTTCGGTTTTGGTTACATATATATTATTGCTACCTTTGCGGGATACTCGTGCCAATTATACCGCCTCCTTCTTCTGATGTTCTATAAACTCGGAAGCTGCGGCAAATTGGTCCTTATGACGCATTATAACTTCTATTTCGTTATTTGCACCAACATAAATTCTATCAATGAGATTGACTACTATTGTTCTGTTAAGGCTCTCTATACCTTTATATTTTGTAAACTGAGACAGCCATCCTTGCTTATCGGTAAGTCCCTCAGAAACACTGTTTAGGTCGCTTTCCAAAGACATAATAGTTTCCTGTATTGTTGCAATTTTTTCGTCATACTCTTTCTTAAAGGTATGATATTCGTCTTCGGTGATGATTTCTTCCCGAAGATCTTCATAAAGACTTGCTTTCAATCGCTTCACTTTTTGAATTGCTTCATTTTGTGTGGCGATTTTCCTTTTCAGTTTTTCAATCTCTCGCTTTTCCCACGCCAAATTCTCAATGGCTTTCAAAGCTCTTTCCATTTCAAGAAGTATATCAAGCTGAGATTTAACAAAAGCAAATACTGCCTCATACAGCACTTCTTCCTTAATGTTGTGAGGGAAGCACTCGGTTGTACCTTTCTTATGCCCGTTGCAGATGAGGTAAGCATATTCCTTATTGCCGCTCTTGGAAACCTTGCGAACCATAGTACTTTTACAGTCGGCACAAAAGACCTTGCCTGAAAAGATGTGTACCTTATCTTTTCCTTTCGGGCTTCTGGTATCATCAAGCAATATTCTTTGAACCAACTCAAACTGTGATCGTGAGATTATTGCCTCGTGTGCATTCTCGGTTCTAGACCACTCATTTTCGGACTTTCTTACCGTCTTTTTCACCTTATAATTAGGTGTTGTAGTCTTGCCTTGCAAAAGAGTACCGGTATAGATTTCATTGGATAATATTCTATACACTGCAACTGCACTCCAAAGTGCCTTTTTGTGCTTTTGAAAAGCGTATTTTTCCTTTGAACCGTTTGCTTTCTTATACTCGATGGGAGAAAGAACACCACTGGCGTTTAAGCTATCTGCAATACGTTCAGCACTCATTCCTTCAGTTTTCATCCGAAAGATGTCCTTAACAACAACGGCGGCAGTTTCGTCTATTACAAGTTGGTTCTTGTTCTCAGAAGAACGTCTATAGCCATACACAACACGGCTGCCGACAAATTCTCCGTTTCTTCTCTTAACATCAAGGTTACTTCTTACTTTTACGGAAATATCCCTGCAATAAGAGTCGTTAATGAGATTCTTAAACGGGAGAATAAAGTCATTCGCCGCTGAATTATCAGCTACATTGTCATAGTTATCGTTTATTGCGATAAATCTTACACCAAGCGACGGAAAAATCTTTTCGATGTACCTACCGCTTTCGATGTACTCTCTTCCGAATCTCGACAGATCTTTTACAATAATGCAGTTTACAATTCCTTTTTTTACATCAGAAATCATATCCTGAAATCGAGGTCTGTCAAAATTCGTACCCGTGAAGCCGTCATCACAGTATTCGTCATAAACAGTTATTTCCGGATGCTGTTTCAGAAAGTCTTTTATTAAAAGACGTTGGCTCGCAATACTGTTACTTTCGTTTTTGCCGCCTGAAAGCGACAAGTCGCCATCATCTTTAGAAAGTCTAAGATAAATGGCGGCTCTGTATTCGATATCTTTAATTATTTGCATAATAAACCGCTCCTGTTACTTTATAAGGTTGCCCTCAAACATAACCGGAGTTTCGCTGTATTTTGTCCGTAAATATAATAACACATATTCAAGCAAAAATCCAGTTTGCAAATTGCAAAATTCGGATGTAATTTTTTGAAACAATTCCGAAAATTACATATTTGCTATCATATTTACAAAATTATCACTTATAGTGTTTTCATTTCCGGAAAAGGAAACCTTTACTATCACATCTCCAACTTTGAATTTATAAGGGTTTTTGATTTGCTCTACATAAGACTTTATACGTTCCTCTGTGGGAAGACTTTTATCAATCTTAACATCTCTTATATCAACCAAAGATGAAAGCACGTTGTCGGTATTATTTATATTTTCACTCAATTTTTTCACCTCTGCGTTTATTGTTGCCACAATTTTCCTTTATATTCTGAAATGATTTATAACGCCCCTTTTTAACAGCCGAAGGCAATCGGCGTACATAGCATTTCAGCTCTCCCGGGTACTCCGCGAGGTGCGTACACAAGTATCAATTACTGACCGTGCGTTTCATTGCATCCCTATATGCCTGAGTATAGGTTTAGAACTCAGTATTTCTCGCTCGTTCGTAATTAAAGATACGAAGTCTTGGCGTACCGATTCAAGTGCTGCCGCTTTCACAGCCGCACGGTTTTACGATTAAAAAGGTGCTATTCAATATTGTCAAAGATCAGGAAATGATGTAAATATCATTTTTGGAAAGCATACCTTAATAGAAAGATATGCTTTACGAAAATGACAGTTAAAATTTGGCTCCCCGTTAATAAAAATATCTTCGAGGAGCCGGCTCAAGGAGTTGGCTTATGCTATTTCATATCCGAGAATCAACTCATGCAGCTTAAGCTTCAAGCTCATATAAATATCCTCGTCTATCACATATCTTATCTGACCGTTTGAGCTGATAACGGGAATCTTTGAAAGCTTGATTATATATGGCTCGTAGTATGTAAGAATAAGCTCTTCGGCTTCTTCATTGCCGTTTATTGCTTCGCAGATTATTTCGTATGTTAATTCAGCCTTTTTTTCATTCATCATCTTCTTCACCTCCGACAAGTTTTCTCTTGAGTTCGTCATGTAACCGTTTCTTTATCCTTTGTACGCTTGAACGGGACATATTAAGCTTTTGCCCGATTTGCTTGTCACTCCAGCTTTCGCATAAACTCAGATATACAATGTCTCGATGTCTTTGCTCCATTGACCTTAATGCCTCATAGAGCAAATCATTTTTAATCATCATATTGAAGTCCATTACTCTGACGAAGTTCTCAAGGAAAGAGTATTCATCGTAGACGGCTTCATCGTACAGCATAGCATCTTCCAGTTCAATTTCCAGTTCCTTGAGCCTGCTATGCTTTTTGTGTAAATTGATAGAGTGATTTTGAAGTGACACCCGAATAAACTTTTTGAATCGGTTCACAATTATCGTATTCTCACTCATGGCAATAACCCTCCTTTTCAAAAAAATGAAAAGAAGTTTGATGCCTCTGTAATATAATGACAATCGAGATTGCCCAAATTGCCCACTTTTTGATAAAGTTTTTTATTTTCTTCATTTTGTATCTCCTTAAATTTTTGTTTGGTTAGGAGATACAAGAGGAGGAGCTCTGATTAGATAAAAAACAAAAAGGACAATAAAAATCCTTAGAACAGAATTCTTATTGTCCTCATATTTAAGTATATGGTTTAAAAAGTATTGTCGGCGTTTTCTCGTCATAGGCAATACCCGTATTATTAAAAAAGCACTATAGCATTTCTGCCATAGTGCAATAATACAAAGTACTACCGATAAAAACTTTTTATATCCGCAAGCTATGACCGAAGTGCTGCATCAAAATTTTCTGCATAGTAACAAACAACACTCTTTTCACGGTCATTCACCCTTTCGCAATTTTATCTTTCAAATATTTTATGTAATATTCAATCGCCTCTAATAAAAGTATTTTTTCGCCATTTGATAATAGCTGTAGTCTGATTAATATGGTGTTTGTAAGATAATCATCGGTCGTTATGCTTTCACGCCCCGCAAGATAGTCAAGTGAAACACCCAAAAGATTTGCAAGCTCGTATATTTTAGCGAACTCCGGCTTAGCCCCGCCGTGCTCTATTTTAGATATGTATTTTTGTTGGACACCTATTTTTTCAGCAAGGTATTCTTGCTTATAGTTAAGCTTTACTCGCTCAACTTTTAATTTGTGCCCCATTTCTTCATAATCCACATTATCACTTCCTGTCTTTATATTTTATCAAATATTGTCGAATATTTGAATGCCTGCAACAAGCATTTTTAGAACTGTAAGGGATATTTTGGAATTATGATGTGTCAAAGTAATCTAAAAGCGGTTTTTCTGATATAATAGTCCTCTCAAAAAATTCAATAAGTATCTTTATGCCCTAAATGAAACTTTTTCTTTTTATTTGTGGAGTTATATATAAAAATACGGCAGTATGAAACATCATACCAGCCGTATTGAAGCTATGTTATTCTATTATATCGGTGGCTGTGGCATATTGATTTGATATCAGATCAAACATGTTATTTACTTTCACAAGCACTAAACGCCGGACGCATATATTCTATATTGCTTCTGCTGATTCCATATTTAGAAGCAAGTCTTTCCCAGTTATCCTTAACAACTGTAAGAATTTTTTGTGCCTCTGTCTCGGCTTCGTTTTTAGAGAAACCATAATACTCGCTTGTTTCAATGGCAAGTTCAACGGAGATGGATGGATCTTCCTCACTTACGTTAAGCGATAACTCATCGCCATACGGCACGGGGTTAACATCATACAAGGGAGATAAGCACCAACCATCCGGAGTAAGAATAAAACCGTGATTTCTCAAGTGGTCATCAATGTTGGAAATAGCCATATTGAATACGATTCTTCGCCAAAGTTCCTTTAAGTCCTTTTCGGGAGCACCACCGTTTGATTTTATAAACGAAACAATATCGAGATAGCTTGTACCGTCGGCAGCAGAAGCACCGTCTGCCTTGCCGAGCATAGTCATAGCAGATGCGAAATGAATTCTTCTTTCTCCGTCTCTGTCAAAACGCTTTACAAGGAAGGTACTGCCAAGCTTCGAGAATTTTTCAAGCTTTGCAGGAGGAACATCGAGGGAACACAATTCTGCAAGATCGTGAGCCACCATTTCCCAAGCACCGCTGTCTACTTCATCGTGCTTTGATGGGAACTTTGCAATCCATAAAGTGCCGTCTACATCTTCAACTGTTGCTTTAGGCCTTGCACCGCCAAGAGATGAACCGGGACCAATAAGCTGACGAAGCCATTTTTCCTCAAGGGCATTTTCATCCTGTTCAAATGCACGGGATGCTTCTTCAAGTGTACGAAGGTTCGCCCACGGCGGAGTTGCCATATCCTTATCATCTGAAAGAAACGGACCGTTTTCGTCAAGGCTAAATCTTAACGCCCCCATTCTTGATTCATCATATACACCGAGTAAGAAATCACTTTCACGAAGTTCTCTTGGTTTTCTTTCCTCTCTTTTTGCGATAGTTGCTTCACGGCGTTTCATAAGCACACGTCCCCAACGGTCGGGGCATGAATCTGAGAATATACCGAACATTGCTTTATCAAGCGGTGCAAACTGACGACCGTTATACATTGCAAGATCCGGATCGAGAATAAACGCAAATGAACTGTTTTTTAACCATTCGGAATCATATTCAAACGAAAAAGATTCTTTACCTTTTGAAATGTCAACATAGAGAGTTCCTATCTTGTTAGGTTCTACAGAACTCCAGTTTTCATAAACATATATTTTCTTCTGAGAGTTTGCCATAGTTATTTATCTCCCTTCTTAGAACGCTTATTTACCGGTAAATCTAAATCCTGAAGCTTTCTTCCAAGCTCATCATCTTTTGCAATTAAAAGAAAGTCTTTGTCCATATCATTAAGTGCGTGAAGAACCGCTGCATAAGCACCTATTGCAACAGAAGAAGAACCCTTCTCGATATTCCAAAGAGTTGTTCTGCTGATTCCTGCTCTTTCTGCAACAAGCTCTACGGAAAGTTTGCGGCGAAGTCTTGCATATTTTATCTGTTCGCCCATTTGAGACAGTCTTTTTTGTGTTTCGGGCATAATAATTACATTTTTTCTATTCAAGAAAACCACCTCTTTGTTAATTATTATAAACTATATTTGTGAATTTGTCAACTATAATGAACATAATATTTTTGAACGACCAAATCTGTTTAAATATCATTTGTATTATAACATATAATTATGATTCAGCATAACAAAAAGAGAAAAGTGGCG
>JAZNCT010000017.1:0-7698 GCA_045587665.1 Eubacteriales bacterium | reverse complement strand
AAGACCGCTTGGCCTCCGACTTCTCTTGCGATGATATACCACCGCTCGTCATTCTGTCCTGCCTCTTTGAAATTATAATCCGAAAAAGCGCCAAGCCATTCAAATCCGCATTTCTGCAGAGCATTTTTTATTTCGCAAAGCTCATATTTACGCTCACGCTGATGCTCCTCAGCACGGGTATAGCTTCCGTCCTCATTTTCCGAAAAAAGTGTCAGATAAAAATCGCACAAGCCGCTTTTTTCATTATAGCTGTTCTGCCAGCCACAGTATACAGCCGCTTCATCTATCTCTTCTTCAAGAATATAAGCATTGTCGCCATATACATTTTTGAACTTATATGGCGTGTTGACATCAAAAATAAACACTCCGTCGGGATCAAGATAGTTATGAACAGTGGCAAAGCATTTTTCAAGATCACCGTCCCCCACAAGATAGTTTATGCTATCAAGACAGCAGAGAACGGCGCCCACCGTTCCATAAAGCTCAAAGCTCCTCATATCCTGAAGAAGATATAGGATAGGCAAGCGGTATTCGTCCTCCTCGCCAAAATTCACATATGCCCGCTCTGCGGCAACCGAGAGCATCTGCTCCGAGCCGTCAACCCCGATCATATCATAGCCTCTCAGAGCAAGCTCTGCAGTCATACTGCCCGTGCCGCAGGCGAGGTCAAGAACTATCTCAGGCCTTTCTTTTAGATACCTCTCAAATATCTGTTCAGCAAAATCAGCCCATTTTTTATAATCAATGTCAGCGTTCAGCCTGTCATAAACCCGGGCAATAACTTCATATCCCTCAGTCATCCTTGCCCTCCTCGAGACGGGAAAACACCGTAACATATCCGTCATTTCCGTATTTAAGCGAACGGTTTACCCTACTGATAGTTGCCGTGCTGAGACCTGTAAGCTCCGCTATTTCGGAATATACCCTGTTCTCTCTCAGCATTTTTGCTGCCGTCATTCGCCTTGACATTTCCTTAAGCTCGGGTATTGTGCAAAGGTCCTCAAAGAAGGCATAGCACTCGTCAATATCCCGAAGCTGCAGTATTCCCTTAAACAGTCTGTCAAGACCTTCGTCTCCTATCTTGGAATTCCTCATTTCAAGCTCTTCCCTTCTCAATATTCAGCTTTTCATAGATCAGATATATATCTCCGGCGCCCATAACAACAAGCACATCGCCTTCTCTTAAATTTTTATGGAGATATTCTGCGATCTCACTGTTTCCGCCAACATAAACCGCCTTTTCGCCAACAGCCTCTGCAAGTGTGGCACCGCTCACTCCAAGATTGTCTGTCTCCCTTGCCGCATAGATATCCGCAAAAACAACGCAATCGGCACTGTCAAAGGATTTTGAAAATTCGTCAAAAAGCTCTGCAGTTCTGGAATATGTATGGGATTGAAAAACACAAAACAGCCTATCGTACCCCATACGACTGACACCGTCAAGAGTTGTTTTCACTTCTGTCGGATGATGACCGTAATCATCATAAACATCTGCACCGCAAAGCTTGCCCTTAAATTCCATTCTGCGCTTTGCACCGCAGTAAGCCGCGAGGCCACGAGCCGCCTGCTTTCCCGAAATCCCGCAAAGATAAGCGGAAGCAGTGGCAGCAAGAGCATTATAAACGTTATGCTCACCCGTTACCGACAGGGATACATGGC
This sequence comes from Eubacteriales bacterium, assembly GCA_045587665.1. Taxonomy (GTDB): domain Bacteria; phylum Bacillota; class Clostridia; order Oscillospirales; family CAG-272; genus SIG710. The sequence continues at coordinate 6,039 of JAZNCT010000017.1, read as the reverse complement.
AATAGAGTTCTCCCCTGAAATATATATCAAAATCGGGTCTGCCCTTTAAATACTTAATATTCCTTGCAGTGAAATCCGCCTCTTTATCCACTCCAAAGCTTATAACCTTTCCCTTATAATCAGAAAGAGCAAGAAGTATGTCTGCATCGTCGATGTTTGCAACGGCGTATCCGCCCTCTCCTGTCAGAGCCGCAAAAGAAGCAAAGGATCTTCTTATCTGATCCATGCTGTGAAAATAATCAACATGATCCATTTCAATGTTCAGTATCACGGCAATGGTAGGATTGAAATCAAGAAATGAATCCATATATTCGCAAGCTTCAAAAATAAAAAATTCTTCCCCACCTATTCTGAAAGCACCGCCCATAGAAGCAAGCTCAGCACCCGAAAGCACCGTTGGGTCAACACCTGCATCCATAAATACCTGGGCACACATAGATGTGCAGGTGCTTTTTCCGTGCATACCGCAAATTCCCACACGGTTCTTGTAGCCCGTCATTACATATCCAAGATAATCAGCTCTTGAAACGCACAAAAGTCCCTCGCTCTCAGCACGGACATATTCCGGGTTGTCGGGGGAAATGGCAACGGTATATACAACCGCATCATAGCCATCAAGATTGTTAGCTCTGTGCTCATATTTCATCTCAATGCCGCATTTTTCAAGCCTCTCGGTCAGTGCAGTCCTGGTTCTATCCGAGCCGCCAACTCTAAAGCCTCTGTTTTTTGTGATTATAGCAAGAGAGGACATATTTATCCCTCCCGCTCCGATAAAGAAAACGCTTTTGCACCTTGCAAGCCTTTCGTTTATCTCATCAAATCCCAGATGTGTATTGTTAACTGACATAAAATCAGCTCCTTATTTTCATATTTTGCAAGGTAATTATACAGCAAATTTGTGAAGATGACCAATTTTGTCGATAATTTTCACAATCCTTCACATAATCTTAACCAAAAATTCTCATGTGTTCACAAAAAAATACAGTTTTGATTGAATAAGTATCAAAAAATATTTGTATAATAGAAGTGTAAGATGACAGCGACAACACATTAAGACACTCAGGTAGATTCTAAGGAGGTACAAAATGGAAATCACCGATGTAAAAGTCAGAAAACTATTTGACGAGGGACCTATGAAGGCTATCGTTTCGGTAACCTTTGACAATCAGCTTGCACTCCATGATATCAAGGTCATAAATGCAAGAGATAAATTCTTTATAGTTATGCCAAGCCGCAAAAATCCGGACGAGACATACAGAGATATCGTTCATCCTATCAACGCTTCCTTTAGAGCGAGCCTTGAGGATGCGGTTATATCCGCCTACGAAAATGCGCTTGCAGAAGCTGCAATTGCTGAAAGCCAAGAGGAACTTGCCGGCGCAGAATCCGTCTGAATCAAAAAGAGTTTTTCATAATATTTTTTCTCCCTTGCCGCAGGCTCTGCCTGCGGCGCTTTTTTATGGAGAAATTAGAAGTTTTTTCATTTCAGCGCCGGCTCCTTTTCCTTTGCGCCCTCATAGAAGCTTCCCTTCGGGAGAATAAAGCGGAACGCTCCGGGCACTATCTCAATGTCCAGCTCCCTCATCTTTGTTATCTCGCCGTCTATGCAAACGCTTCTCTCACTTTCAAAGTCTATGTGAGCATTCCTGCAGTTGTGATAGTTTGCAACCTTCATTACGCTTTTGTTGCTAAGGTATGTACCGTTTTTATAGCTTCCTATCATACGGATAAATTGCAGCCTTGAAACCTTTCTGACATAACAAATATCAATAAGACCGTCATCAAGCCTTGCAAGGGGAGCATTGTGAAAACCGCCACCGTAAAAAGCACCGCCTGCAAAGGCACAAAGCTGAAGCTCCTTTTCGCTGAGCGCTTCTCCGTCGATAACAATTTTTTTCATCCTGGTGCAGGGCATCTTTACAAATTCCACTATCACCCCTGCTATATACGCAAGCCCTGACGGAATGAACGCACGCCTTTTTATCTTTGCAACCGTTTCAACAACAGCACAGTCAAAGCCCATGTTGATCATATTCACCGCATAGCGATCTCCGATCTTCATTGCGTCAACAAGGACTTCAGAGCCGTCAAGCTGAGCGGATATATCAAAAAAGCATTTGCCATCGCGAAAATTTTTAACAAAATCGTTGCCCGTTCCAACAGGAACAACTCCAACCCGCGCAAATTCAAAGCCGGCAGCACCGTTCAGCACCTCATTTAAAGTGCCGTCTCCGCCGCAGGCATAAAAGCACAGCTCCTCCCCGGTGTTTGCAAAGCAGTATTCTCTCACAAAGCGCTCCGCATCGCAAGCAGCCTTTGTTTCATATATTTCACAGTCCGCTTTTTTCTCCAAAGCGGCTTTTTCTATCCTCAACTTAAGCTCTTTTTGATAAGCGCCCTTACCTGCCGCAGGATTTATTATAAAAATATGCTTCATATTTTCTCCAAAACTTATTGAAAATAATCTTCTATTACAGCATCAAATTTCTGCACAGTCCTAACGGCAGGATAAGGAAAATCGGTAAAAGACTTTAACTGCCGCCGGCGGTGTAAAAATTCAGCACCCGCGCTCCGAGGCTGCCTTCCGAAAAAAGCACTTGGCATCCTGCAAAACGGAGTTTGATTGTTAGGGTCAAAAAATCCCACCCCAAACAACATACCACAAATAACAGTATAACATATTTAAATAAAAAAAGCAATACACAGCGAATTATTTTGTCATATCATCAAAACATTTTTCATAAGTTTTAATAAAAACGCCAAGGAGGAGCTTATGGAAAACAGAAACAAGGAACTTAGAGATAAACCTGCTGAATTTATGCTGACACCGGAGGAAAGCCTTTGCCCGGTAATCTTTTATAAGAGGAACATAGTAAACGAGATCTCATCCGACTTCACCCTGCCCGATTATCTGCCGGAGATCAGAAAAATGCTTGGAATAAGGCCAAGGCTGTCACCTATATCACGGTATATAGGCGGGAACAACATTGAGTTTTCCGGCAGAATAGACTATGATATGCTCTATGTGGGAAGTGACGGAATGATAGCTTCCGCGCCCCTCGGGGCCGATTTTGCCTTTGAACTTCAGCCTGAGATACCTCAGCATATCCAATGGGATTCCTCAAACGATGCCTTTGCCAATGTAGAAATAGATATGATTCACTGCAGAGTAACAGCGCAAAGAAAGGTAAATGTTAAATGCCGGCTAAATGCGTTTGTTTGGGTGTGCGGAAGCGACGAAACCGAAGGAGAGGCCAAGCACCATATAAAAGGAGCAGAGAGGCTGAGTGAGGAAATATGCTCGGTTACAGTAAAGCGCAGAATGAGCGAGGTGTTTGACCTGACAGACGAGATCAGTCTTGAAGGAGACAGTGAAAATCTTTCCCCGCTTGCAGGCAACGGGGATGTTGTTATATCAAGCATAACAAGACAGGATAATGCGTTTTTATGCAAAGGCGAAGTGAATTTGAAGATTCTTCTTGGGAATGCAGAAGACAAGAGCACAAAACATCTGACAAAGGCAATTCCTTTTTCCGAAGAAATAGATGCAAATGAATTTTCAAGGGCACCGAAAGATGATGCTCTGTGCTGTATTGCAAGGGGGATATGCGGCGAGATCAAAATGAACATTGAGGCAGGCACTTTAATGGTGGAAAGCGAAGTGATCCTTGAAGCAGACATTGCCGAAAGCTCAGTGATAACAGTTACAAAGGATATGTTCATACCCGGAAAGCAGTCACAACAGCACTATAGAGATTTTAAATTTGAAACTCTGGAAAAATGCGCAAACGGAAGAGCGAAGCTATGGGGCACTATCCCGTTGTCAGAGCTTTCCATGTCATCCGAAAGTCGGATAATAGATGTTATTCCGCTTCTCAGAACAGAGGGACTGGATACCGACGGCAGACAGTGCCTGATCACAGGCAACTGCAAAATGCGGATAATCTTTAAAAACGGTGATGAATATTCCTTTGCCGACACCTCCCTTCCATTTTCTTTTGACAGTGGAGCAGAGATAAAAGGGCAAAAACCCTCTCTCATAGCCTCCTCCTCAATATCAGCTCTTAATTGCATAATTGATGGAGATAATCTGCTGTGCGATGGAGAAATATCTATCCCATACTGCATAACAGAAGAACATATCACAAGGCTTGCAAGCAAAACAGAGATAGGCGATTCAAAGCCGGGGTTCTTTAAAGGCATAACAGTGTATTATCCAACAAAAAACGAAACGCTTTGGTCTGTTGCAAAGCAATTCGGAAAGCCGCTGAGGGAAATAGCGGAAGCAAATGATCTGCCTTCGACCAAGGGAAACCAGGACGTATCATCAAAAGGCTTTATGCTTATATACTGATCTTTTATGCAAAGCAAAAAAGCTGAGCCGCTTCTCTCTGCATTCTTAGCGGAGAAATAGGCGGCGGAAGTACCGAGGCATTGATTTGCCTCGGTATTTCTGTTTCTGTGGGGTTAGGACGCGATAGCATCGGATGTTCTTACGGTATGCTGTTCTCTGAAACCTACTGTAAAGACGATGTCGATATCGTTGCCTTCGGTACGGGACCACTTTTCCTTCTTTTCGTAGACGTATATCTTGGACACAAATGCGTGTACGATCTCTGGAGTCAGCTCCTGAATATCAATAAATCGGCTGGCGTTGGCAATGAAATCGTCTATCGAATTCCGTTCACTTCCATAGCTCGCTTCGGCTTCTTCAAGCTCGGCGAGCTTTTTTGATAGTGTTGCTTGTTCGGATTCGTAACTCTGCGCCATCTTGTCGTAACGCTCGTCCGTGATACGTCCGCTGACGTTGTCCTCATAGAGCTTCTGAATGATGCGGTCAAGCTCATCGATGCGTTTTCGTGCTTTGATGATCTCTGCCTTAACTGCCTTGAGCTTTTTCTCATCCTCGTCACGCTTTTTGGCACGAGCCTTCTCATAGAACACCTCGGGATTTTCTCTTGCGAGCTCGGTTACCCAGCGTATCTGCTGAAGAACGATCTGCTCAAGTGCCATAGCGTTGATCTGATGCGCCGAGCATCTGTCCTTACCCTTGCGCTGATAGTATCCGCAACTATAATAGTTTTCTTCGGGACGCATGGTCTTGGCTCTGTGAAGATACATTCGATTTCCGCAACTCGCACAGGCAATCACGTTGTGGAAGATATCGACCTTGCCCGACTTATCGGGACGTTTGCGACCATCAAGGATAAGCTGTACCGTTTCAAAATCCGCTTTGCTGACGAGAGCCTCGTGGGTGTTCTCGAATACCAGCCATTCTTCCTTCGGCAGACGGATCTGCTTCTTGACCTTGAAGGATTTGACCTTCGTCTTACAGTTTACGGTATTGCCGATATAATCCTGATTGCGGAGGATGGAACGTATCGTGGTGCTTGACCATCGGTAAGGATCGGTAATATCAACACCGCTGTGTATATATCCGTACTTCTGATACAGATATTGTCCGGGCGTGATAATTTTATCATCCTGCAAGCCCTTGGCTATCTTTTTGAGATTGGAATCCTTGAGAAACTCTCTGAAGATACGGATGACAATGTCCTTGGTGTCGGGGTCTGGGATGATGTGTCCGGGATTATCGGGATCCTTGATATAGCCGTAAGGAGCGTTGGTTGCAAGGCGTTCACCTCGCTTGGCTTTGCTTTGAAAGGTGGCTCTGACCTTGTGACTGGTGGTCTGGGCGTGCCATTCGTTGAAGATATTGATAATGCCAAGCTGCTGTTCATTCTCGCTGTGAAGGCTATCGTAGTTATCGTTGATGGCGATAAATCGAACATCATATTCGGGAAACGTCAGCTCGATATACCGTCCGGTCTCAATATAGTTTCTTCCGAGACGGGACAAGTCTTTTACGATAATGATTCCAATCTTGCCATCTTCCATGTCCATCATCATGCTTTCAAAGCCGGGACGGTTGAAATTCGTACCGCTGAAGCCGTCGTCAATATAGAATTTCGTGTTGCGGAAGCCTTTGCTTTGGGCGTATTCCGTGAGGATCTTTCTCTGATTCTGAATACTGTTTGA
>JAZNCT010000016.1:0-29196 GCA_045587665.1 Eubacteriales bacterium | reverse complement strand
CCGACTTATCCGAACCCAAAAGGTTCGGATTTTTCTTTGTTCACTGCACCAAAAAAACGGTACGCAATGCGTACCGTTTTTTTATTAAATCGTTTTTCTGCAGCCGTCGATTTGAATATTTTGTCCGCAGATATAGCTTGCCTGATCAGATGCTAAAAAGCAGATCAGATTGGCATTTTCTCGATCGGTTCCCGTTCTTCCCAGGTAAGATAACTGTGTGGGCTTATAGAAATCCACGTCATTATTTTCCGAGGGCGACACGCTGCCGGGTGACACCGCATTGACTAAAACACCCTTTTCACACACTTCTTTTGCCAAAGCTTTGGTAAGGGAAATCACGGCACCCTTCGTGGCAGAGTAGTGTGACATTCCTTTATTTCCGTACACTCCCGCAACCGAAGCCACGTTGATGATTCTACCGTAGCTCTGCTCCAACATCGTCGGAAGAACCGCTTTGGTAACGTAAACTGTCCCCATAATATTAATGTCAATATACTTTTTCCACTCGTCTATAGGGGTGTCAACAAACTCGGAACGGTATCTCCAAAGTGCCGCATTATTTACCAAAATATCGATCCTGCCAAAATGAGAAAGAGCATCTGCTACTACCTCATTTACGCGTTTTTCGTCGCTGATGTCGCATGAATAAATCAAAACGTCACTTGCATAGGATTTTAACTCATCTTTCAAACTTGCTAATATTTCAAAATTAACGTCCAGCAAGATCAGGTTTGCCCCATATTCGGCAAGCTTCAAGGCTGTTGCTCTTCCGATTCCTACCGCTGCCCCGGTAATCAAGGCGATTTTTTTGTTAAAGTTCATATGGTTACTCCTCCGTTGTTTTTTATTATTATACATCACCTCAATATTAAATTCCATTGCCGAAACAGTACACAATTTAGCCAAAACGAAACAAAATATTTCAAAAATCGCCTTAAATTGAATTTTTATTGACTTTTTTTATCTTGTATGATATCCTATTAACAACAAAGGAAAAAGGAAGAGCTATGAAAAATTTTGTAATAACCAAATTGAACTCTCTTTTTATCGCCCACGATCCCGCAGGACGAAAATTAAAATTTGTAAAACGTCAATCTGCATGCTTTATCATCACGATCAAAGGGAAAATTCGCTTTACCTATGATGGCGGTAGCTTGATTGCTCAAGCAGGAGCCCCCGTTTTTTTACCGAAGGGACTATCATATCTGAATGAGTGCATTGAATCAGCGGAAAGCTATGTCTTTAATTTTCAAACGTTAGAGCAGAATCATCTTCCAATGCAGCTGTCTGCCATTTCGGACACCATTGTGCAGGAATACTATGAACGGATCCATTATCAAACCGATGATTTTATTTTATCTAATCATTTTTTAGTTTTTGAATCTCTATATTCACTATCTTCCCGATTGATGAAAAATTGTGCGAAAGACGATACGATTCATCCTATCGTGATAAAAGCGCTTCACTTTATTTCAAAAAATTATGAGCGTTCCGAATTTACAGTAAAAATGCTAGCAGTTTACTGTTGTGTCAGTGAGGTCTATTTGAGAAAGCTTTTTAAAAAAGAACTCCATGTGTCCCCTTTCCAAAAAATCACCGAAATGCGCATGAATAAGGCGAAAATGCTAGTTGACGAAAAACGTCCGCTCAAGGAGATTGCCGAGGTGATCGGATATTCAGACGTATTTCAATTTAGCCGAGCCTATAAGCGCTACTTTGGACACTCTCCAACAAAAATTTCACCAAAGTGAAGCTACCATCAGGTTCTTATGGTTGCAAGGTTAGCAGGTTCAAGTCCTGTTACCTACACCAAAGCGGCATCGACTTCTTTTTTATGTAGTCCTGCCGCTTTTATTTTATATTTCACATACAGAAAGCACCGACTGTAACTATGTCGGTGCTTTATATGTTATTTTTTAAGTTGAAGAGTTCTTTGGTAGGCACTCTTTACAGCATCCATCGACGCTGCTCTGAAAGATCCCGATTCCAGCGCATGAACGCCTGCAATGGTAGTGCCGCCCGGACTGCAGACAGCGTCCTTCAGCTCACCAGGATGCTTGCCAGATTCCAGAAGGAGCTTGGCAGAACCAAGAATCGTTTGAGCCGCATAAAGCATTGCTTTGTCTCTTGGGAGACCACATTCAACAGCTCCATCGGCAAGTGCCTCGGCAAACATATATACAAACGCCGGGCCACAGCCTGAAAGTGCACTTGCAGCATCAATCTTGTCCTCAGAAAGCTCGTCAAGCGTTCCTGCTGCCTTAAAAATAGTCTTGAAAAACTCAATTTGCTCCTCGCTTGTGTTTTCGTTCGCGGCATAAAGGATCATTCCCTCTCCCGAAAGCACAGGTGTGTTAGGCATTATTCTTATTATTGAAGCATTGCAATTCAAAAGGGATTCTATGTTTGAAACAGAGACACCTGCCGCCATAGAGATTAAAACAAATTCATCTTTCCTTGACCGCAACGTGTCCCCGATCTCTTCAAAAAGTGCTTCAAATCCTTGAGGCTTTACGCCAAGAAAAATATATGCACATTTATCGGCTATAATTTTTGCTTCAGTGACTTTTGCGCCGCACTTCCCCGCCAATGTCTCAGCCTTGTTTTTAAATGCGTCACAAAGAAAAATTTGCTCACCCGAAACTGTTTTTGCTGTGGCCAGGGCAAGCGCGCCGCCCATATTGCCGCAGCCAATAAAACCAATTTTTTTCATATCAAACATCCTTTCAGCGGATATGCCCGTTCCCTTGAATAACATATTTATAAGCAGTAAGCTCCCTCAGGCCCATGGGGCCTCTTGCGTGAAGCTTTTGTGTTGAAATACCGATCTCGCACCCCAGTCCGAACTCCCCACCGTCTGTGAAGCGTGTTGAAGCATTTACATATACAGACGAGCTATCAACAGCAGCCGTAAAATAATCGGCTGTTTTTTTGTTATTTGTGATAATCGCTTCGCTGTGATGCGTAGAATGTTTAGCAATGTGAGTCACAGCCTCTTTAACATCCTCAACTACAGCAACAGCCATTATATAATCAAGAAACTCCGTGTCGAAATCATCTTTGTTTGCAGAATTCCCGTCGATAATTTCCATAGCTTTGGCATCAAGACGCAGTTCAACAGGGTTTACAGTCCTACTATCGGTCAATCTTTCTTTAAGCATAGGTAAAAACCTATCGGCAATTCTTCGATTGACGAGACAGACCTCTGCGGCATTGCAAACAGAGGGTCTGCTTGTTTTAGCATTTTCTACTATATCAAGAGCCATATCAAGATCCGCTTCTGCATCAACATAAATATGGCAGATACCGGTTCCTGTCTGAATACACGGAACTGTTGCATTTTCAACGCAGGCGCGAATAAGCCCTGCTCCACCTCTCGGAATGAGAAGATCTACATAATCAGAGGCGGTCATAAGCTCATTTGAGCCTAATCTTGAAGTATCTTCAAGCATATTTATAAATTCTTTTGGAAGACCCAATTTTGTAAGACCATTTCTCATTGCGTTGACTATTTCACATGAGCTGTTATATGCCTCTTTTCCGCCTCTGAGGACGCAAACATTGCCGCTCTTCAGTGCAAGCGCTGCCGCATCGGATGTAACATTTGGTCGGCTTTCGTATATTATACCAACAACACCCATAGGCACACGCGTTTTAGCAATTTTAATACCGTTAGGTCTTTCAAATTGCTCGATGACCTCGCCCACAGGATCCGGGAGCGCAGCAACTTCTCTTATTCCACTTGCCATTGCGGCGATCCGTGCAGAGGTGAGCCGCAAGCGGTCGGTCATAACCTCACCGATGGTATCTTTTGATGCCGCGATATCAAGCTCATTGGCTTTGAGTATTTCTTCCTCGTTTTCCAAAAGTGCATCAGCCATTGCCAAAAGGGCTGCATTTTTAGTTTCAGTGTCAAGCATTGCAAGGTGTGGCGCAGATGCTTTAGCATTCTTCAAAATTTCCAATGTTGTCAAATCTATCACCTCTTAGGAAAAAATCTTGTTCCAACTTTTTTACCGTCAAAAAGGTCATAAAGCAAAGCGGGCTTTTCGCCATTAAGGATGACCATTTCGCATCCTGCTTCGCCGCAAAGCTGAGCTGCGTGAAGTTTTGTTTTCATTCCACCTGTTCCAAGTGAGGAACCTGAACCGCCTGCAAGGGCAATTATTTCGGGAGTAAGCTCTCTGACCTCTTCTATAAGCACTGCATCGCTGTTCTTTCTCGGGTCTGACGTATAGAGCCCGTCAATATCAGAAAGAAGCACAAGAATGTCAGCATCAATGCCACAAGCAACGATAGCAGATAGTGTGTCATTATCTCCAACCTTTATTTCTTCGGTTGCAATTGTGTCATTTTCATTTATAATCGGAAGAACATCAAGCTGTAGAAGCCTTGTCATAGTATTTATAAAATTTTGAAATCTATCTTCGTGTCTGAAGTCCGAACCGGTGAGAAGTATTTGAGCAACAGTATGATTATATTCCTGAAACAGCTTATCATATGTATACATAAGCTCGCATTGGCCAACTGCTGCAGCCGCCTGCTTTGTTGGAATGTCCTTTGGCCTTTCTTTAAGCGAAAGTTTTCCAACTCCCATGCCGATAGCACCTGAAGAAACAAGAATGATCTCGTGCCCGCTGTTTTTCAGATCGCTGAGCACTCTGCAAAGCTCCTCAACCCGACGTATATTTAAATGCCCTGTAGTATGTGCCAGGGTTGAAGTACCAACTTTAATGACTATTCTCATTATGAAATATCCTTTACTTTAGTTTGATAATACATTATAACTCTAAATGCACGATAAGTCAACAAATTTGACAAAATTTTAGTTTTTTATTGTTTTTCGGTCAGAAATTCGTTATACTATATCCGAGGTGAAAAATTATGAAAATTCTTATTGCATATTCCAGCAAGACGGGAACAGCGGAAAACTGTGTTAAACATCTTTCTTCACAAATTTCAAATCACGATATTTTTCTTGCTGATCTTTCGCAAAATCAACCTGATGTTTCAGAATTTGATGCTGTGATTATCGGCGGAAGCATAAGAATGGGAAGGCTTGAAAAAAAGGTTTACTCTTTCATTACCGAAAACAGATCAAAGCTTTTAAATATGAAAACCGCTTATTTTATTTGCAATGCAATAAACGCTGAGACTGATAAGTATTTTAAGAAATGCTTTCCTGCAGACGTAATCGATAATGCGGTTATATATGACACTTTTGGCGGTGAACTGAAGCTTGACAAGCAAAAAGGTATCGACAAACTTTTACTTAAATTGTTTTTAAAAGCAAACGAAGAAAATGAAGATTTTGCTATGCCGGGTATACTGACAGAAGCTATAAACCGTTTTGCGGAAACGATTAAGATCAAATTTATAAAATAAAGAATGGGCCGAGTCTATAGACTCGGCCCAAAGTGTTTAATTATGTTTCTGAATTTCCGAATTTATATGTTAAACCATAAGTTTCACCATAATTCTCTATATATTCGGATATTTTTGCAACCTCTGATTCGGTTATGATTGTTTTAATAGCAGAACCCTCAAATGCGTGGCGCTCTTCTGAACCGCTGACATCGAAGAATGTCGTTACAGTTGCCGGAAGCTTAAGAGATGTGATATTATTTGCCCCCGCAAAAGAATAATCACCAAAGGTAGTTATTGTTGTTCCGGTGAAATCGGCTGTTCCCTCTGTCATTTTTGAATTGCCGCACCAAAGCGCTTTGAGAGATGTGCAACTGTTTATCATACCCTCTCCGTTTGCTTCGATTCCTAAAGGCAAATGAATATATTCGGCAGCTTTGCATGATGTAAACATATAATTGACTGCAACGCTGCTTATACTATTGAAATCGAGAACATTTGTCTTTGGCCGATATTCGGGATTGTTGACATCTGCGCAATAAGCGGTTTTAAGAGACGAGCAGGAAACGAAGGTGTTTCCCTTTGAAGAAGTGACTGTTGTAGGATAAACAAGCTTCTCGAGAGTTGTCATATGAGAAAATGCACCCGATGAAATAGTTGTTATACCATAGTCAAGAACGATTGCTCTTATCTTTGAAGCTGTTGCGGCACTCATTTTGGGATTAGGAACCGAAGAAATCTGATAATCTGAACAGAAGTTAGCAACCAGCTGTGAAGATCCGGCAGCCCCCAATGCATTAGCCGAGGGGATTGCTCCGCTTCCGCGATAGATAGCAACATAGTCATCGCCGTCTTCAAACAAAGAGATATTAGTAGAAGTGGGGTTAAATGTAATTGTCTTATTTGTTGGATCTGTGGTTTGATTAACAGCGGGAATATTTACAAATTTAAAGCTTTCAGCAAGTGAATTGCCGGAAAGGTCTGTCTGTCCCTCGATATAGGTGTAATCAGTGCCGGCCTTAAGAGTTACAGCTCCGTTGTTTTCGATTATATCCCAAACAATGCCTTCTTTATCGTTTGACGAATTAACAATTCCGTCTCTATACATATTAAGGGAAATTTCATAAATGCTTGTGAAATCATATTCATCGATCTGGCAATCGTTGTAAATTATCATGTGATTGCCTTCGCTGATTTCCCAGATCTCATATGCACATATATAGACATTTGATCTGAAATTGTTTTCGAACTTGATAATCGTTGCCGCAAATTTAATCATATCCTCTGTAGAAGAATCTAGTGTGTTTCCGACCTTATTATCACCTATATAAACCGGCTTTTTGATTACAGAAGAATTTGCGGTTGTATACTCGCCGTCAATAAGTGACAGTTCTTTGCCGTAGGAATTGTATGCGTTTTCGGATGACAGGATAGCACCGAACTCAACAAGTTTGTAGCCATTTAGCTCATTTTCAGCTTTAATTGTGTTATCAAAGCTGCAGAGGCCGCGAAGACCGTTGTATTTTTCGAGCCTAACAGCATATCCATCCATTGATGCTGCAGCTTTTAAATTACCCAGATAAATAGCTTTAGTATATGTATAGTTAAGTGCTTTTATAGCGTCAGCGGTTTTCTGGTCCGGGCAGTGGATAACCAGATTCTGTCCCTCGTTATCCGGGAATGCGGTAGCATCGGCTATCGTCGGGCAAGAATTGAGGGTTATGCTTGTAAGGGATGTACATCCACTGAAAGCATTTGTGCCGATCGTTGTTATCCAACCGGGAATTTCAATACTTATGAGAGATGTGCAGTTTTCAAAGAACGAAGGAGTGAGAGTTAAATGGTATGTAACAGTCGAACCGGAGTCTGGAATTGTTTCACGGAATTTAACATTTGTGATTGAAGAACAACCTTTGAACATAGCAAGATAAGAATTACCGGTATATTTTGAAATGCGCGAAAGATCTATCACGCCCTCATTATAATTGCTGCCAAATCCCAATGTAGTAAGAGAGCTGCAGCCTTCAAACATACCGTTTGTACCCGAGCACTGCCATTCAATACTTGAATTGCTGAACTTAACCGTTTTAAGGTTAGGCATATGCGAGAAAAAGCTATCTTCTGAATTTAGCTGGAATTTGTTGAACGAACCTATTTCAACATGGATAACAGCATCCTTCCAAATCGCCTTGAAAGCCAAAAGCTCTTTTGAATTTTTTGAGCAAAGAAATTCATTCCAGCTTGCCGCAGCTGCACCCTTTGTGAAAGTGAGAACGCCGGTGGCATCATTGATCACCCAATCCATGTGACCGTTTTTTAGAGTTTGAGATCCGCTTCTCACAAGCTCAGGCGCAAGCTCAACGGGATAATATTTGAGAACGACATTCTTCGGGAGGCTTGAGCTTGGTTCGTCTCCGTTTTGCTTTGCTGCAATTTCTCTTATCTTTGTTGCTGCAGAGCATGTTGGGTAAGTCATAAATGTGAGTTCTTCACATTTTTCTGCCCATTTTGAGATATTAAGTGAATTAGGATCAGCAGGAAGGTATATTGTTGGCTTTGTGTAACTAAAGCTCTTCTCAAACAACTGACTGTTATATTTTGTTACATTGCGCAGATCAATAACACCCTCAACAACTTCTTCTCCTTGAACTGCCAAGGTATTTAAATTGTGGAGAACGCTTAAAACATTGTAAGCACTCAGATCCGTCAATGTTGAAGGAACTATAATAGTTTCGCAGTTCTTCATATTGGACAGACCGTATGAAACGATATTTGTGATCTTGGTTTCTTCTTCAATAACAACCTTTTTTATATTGTCAAGGTGCTTATACCAAGCTATTGGCGTAAGATCTTTATAATCGGGAGTTTTTTCAAAGGCAAGAATTCCGCTGCCGTCGCCACTGCCGCTAATAGTAAGTGTTCCAATGTCATTAAGCGACCAAGCATAGCCCCCTTCTTTGCAAAGGCCGGAGTCTATTATAGGATGTTCATCGATGTTTACAAAATTCAAGCCTTTAGCTGTTGCATAGTCCTCGGCGGTTGATTTAAGGAAGCCGTGTACGGTATTAACTCCTGTTCCGGCAAAAGCATCTTCGTCGATAACAGCCTCACTGTTGTGGATAACAACAGCAGTAAGTTGATCGTTTCCAACAAAAGCATTTGCGTTTATTGCTGTCACACTTTCCGGAATTTCAAACGTGCCGGAAATACCTGCACAAGCAAAGGCGTTTTCACAAATATCGGTAAAAGCGCATCCGTCAAGAACGATAGACTTAAGTGAGCTCATTCCCGAAAGCGTATATTCGCCGATAGAAGTGATGTTACCGCGGAAAACAGCACTTGTGATCTTTCCTATATAGCTGAGCCAAGGAGCATAAATGCTTGAAGCAGTGTTGCCGCTTTCGATAGATGTTCCGTTACCGTAAAAATAGATGGTATATGTATCAGCAAGTTCATTTTCGATGAGCTTGAAATAGACATCGTCACCGCACTTGCCTGGATAAGCGATCTCTCCGTCGTATTTATCACCGGTAAGATCGACGAATTCAATTCCATTGTTGTCGGCAAAGGTATTTGCTGCAGAACCTGCTCTTCCATATATTTTAGTAAGCGTTGTTGTGTTATTATCATAAGTAAGCATATCAGCAGGAAGAACCGTGTCAAAGCCGAGCACAGTCAGTTCTTTGAGTGCCGTATTTCTGTAGAGTGCTCTTTTATGTATTGAGGGGACACTTTCCGGAACAACCAGGGATTTAATTGAAGTATTATATCCAATAAACTTATCCGGAATTCCCGATGTAAGATTATCTGAAAGAATAATATCGGAAATGAGTTTACAGCCGTCTAACTGATATGAACCTTCGAATGTAGTTATCTTTGAAAGATCGGCTTTTCCAACAACAGGTGTGCTTCCTTTTATGTAAACACAATTTAAGCTTGTTGCATTCTCAAATGCAGCTGCACCTATTTTTGTTAAATTTTCTGTAAATTCAACGGTTGTAAGGTTCTTCATAAAGTGGAAGGCATAGGGACCGATTGTTGTAACCGAATCGCAGAT
This sequence comes from Eubacteriales bacterium, assembly GCA_045587665.1. Taxonomy (GTDB): domain Bacteria; phylum Bacillota; class Clostridia; order Oscillospirales; family CAG-272; genus SIG710. Next base: position 19,775 of record JAZNCT010000016.1, on the reverse strand, counting down.
AACAACCTTTTCTATTTGGGTGTAATAATTATACCAAGCAGAGCTTTCCTCTCCATTGTATTTAGTAACTCCTGATACTATGGTTGAGCCGTTGCCCGAAATATAAAGCGTATTATCTCTGTATTCCCAAATAAGCGAATCTCCTGCAGAACCGCACGCACCGAGAGACACAAAAGTCAATCCCGCATTGCTTGCAAAGGATGTCGCAGCATTATTATTTTCATATCCATAAACAGTAAATAAGGCTGCGCCGCTGACAGCGTCTGCCGCAATCTCATTTATTGTATAAGGAAGGGTAAGCTTTTCAAGAGCACTGAAGCCTGCAAATGCACCGCTTGCTATCTTAGTTACGCCGGTTGAAATTTCAATTTCTTTAATAGTGCTTGCATAGGAAGCCCAAGGTTGCGTTGAAGCACCTATTTCGCCGTCACAAAGCACGATCAGTTTGCCGTTTGCATCAAGAACCCAAGAATAGCCATCCTCGATTCCCGAATCGGTTACATTTGCGTATACAGTGTATTCATTTCCATTTACAAATATCGAACCACCGTCAGAATCTCCGGTAACTGTCATTGTTTCAGCATCAAACTGCAATCCTGTAACACTGATTTCAATACTGTTTGCGATAGCAAAGGGCTGGTTCAAAACAAATATCAGAGAAAATTCTTCGCCTGCAGGAAGAACAGATATCTTTTTGATCTCATTGCCGCTTATCGAATCATACATTCTGTAATCAGAATCGAGAACAGGCTTGTTCTTTTCGATTATTGAAACAATGTTATTTCCGGCATTTCTGCCTGCCTCAAAAAGGTTTGCAGTGCCGTTGTCACAAACGTATGCTCCTTGATATTTGCTCTGATTCATCTGCATAAGGTACATAGCAGCAGAAGTTGCATCAAGCTCGGACGAAGGGATCAGAACAAGGTAGTCAGCGCCCGATGCCTCAAAAAGACTGTACATCTCCTCGGCAGTATATGTAACATCTCCTCCGAGGTTTGAAACGACAAAATAAGTTATTCCCTTTTCAAAATTACCGGACTGTATTTCGGCGGCAAAATCATCTGCAGAATCGCATACAAAAGCTGTTCTTGCAGTTCTCGTATAGATTGATTTTATCATTCCGTCGGCAGTCTGCGCATCGAGAGTTCCGTCAGAGAGAATAACATCAAGCTTTGCCTTTTCCACCTCAACAAGTATAGAATTGCGATTTGTGTCAACGAAATCAACCGTTGCTGTTCCCTTTTTGAGAGCTCTTACGGTTTTACCGTCAGAAAGGATCTGAAGTACAGACTCATCACTTACTTCTGCTATTTCCCAATCAAATGTGTATTCCCAGTTGTATGGAATCTTAAAGTTTTCATTGCCGGATGTGTATTTTTGCTTACTAACGCCACTTGCATAACTGGTATCACAATTATGCGCCATACCTTGATATATATTGAGCACCTTTTCGCAGGTCATTGCGTTGTATGCCGCAATAACACCTGTTGTGGGACAGGTATCATCACCAAAACCGGTATTAACCTGGGTACGGCAAACTATTCTCTTGCCAAGAGCAACAGAATCGAAATATTTTTGAGAATAGTGCTCATATACAAGTCCCATAGTTCTTCTGGTGGGAAAATAATTTTTTGCATACATGTCACACCAGCAAGGTACCCAAGGACGGCATAGCGTTATATCATGATCAAGAGCCGCAACAGCTATGCACTGAAAACCTCCCTGGCTCTGACCGTATAAGTCAATATCTTTTCCGTTCCAAAGTCCCTTCCAAGCGGATATATCAATTCCGTTAAACTCCGAAACATTTCCGCCGTTTTCACCAAAAAATGTCTTCAGAAAACGAACAGCCTGAAGGTCGCGGAGCACCATATATTTTGTGTAGCTCTCCTCGGCATTATCATTGTAGAGAGCACGCCTCATATATCCTGAAAGGAGACCATTTTCAAGATTTTTGTAATACTCAGCCTCTCTGCTAAGCTCAATACTGTGTGCATAAACACAAAGCGTTACATATCCTGCCTTTTTTGATATTCCGGGAGACTTATAAACACCTGCTCCCTGGAAATTCAAATAAAACTTAGCATTTCCCTGTTCGATGTTCTTTGGAACAGTAAGCTTACCCGCCATGTATGTTGCACCGTTCGGCTCTTCTCCCTTAGCTGCAGTATTAAGAAAGTTTTTACTTCCCGGCGCATTTACATACAGGTCATATACAGTGTAATCTTTATCAGTGTTTAAAGTGTCAACCTTCAAATCGTAAATCGTTGGAGCAACCGCGTCAAGCTCAAGAAGAGTTCTTGCCCAATATTCGTCAAAATCATCGGGCTCAGCCATTGCTGTTTCTATCTTTTCCCATTCGGCACAAGCACCGCCGTTAAAAACCACGCTTACTTCTCCGCCGTCAGAATCTGTTCCTGTTATAACAGCCCCGTCACTTTCCATGGCCTTAACCGTTAAACGAACAAATCCGGGGCAAGTGATCTTATGCGAAACTGTAAATGTTCCGTTTGCGCCGTTGACCTTGCCCGAAGATACAATACCGTCATCTCCGCTAAAGGAATAAGAAAAATACGGTACCGAAACAAGATCTCCGGATTTTGTTTTTAAAGAAATGGTGAATTCCATTGTTTCACCGACTTTGTAGGTCATTGGATTTTTGTTGGTGCTGCCATAAAAATAGTTGCTTGCGAAATCTGTGCTTTCATAGTTTATCACTGCAAATGCAGAAATTGCAAGCAAAGCAGACATCAAAGCAATCACTGACGCCAACAAGACAAGCTTTTTCATCATAGTTTTCATTCTTTTCTCCTTGATATCATCAAAAATTTTTGTGACTTATTTTTAATATAAACTATCTTATATGATAACACATAAGCTTTTATTAGACAATGAAAAATAAAGCAATTTTGTAAAATTAAGAAACCAACTAATAAAATTCCCACTTTTAATTGTACCATATATTTAAAATAAAAACAATAGCTTAAATCAATATTGGTGATAATAACAAAATAAGCGCATTTATTTTGTTAGATTTGCCAATAGCTCTTGACAGATAGCGACAAATTTAATATAATAGTATATATATTTTCTTAAGGAGACAGATTATGCAGCTCAAAGTTGTTAAATTTGGCGGAAGCTCCCTCGCCGATGCTGAACATTTCAGACAAGTAGCAAAAATTATAAAAGAGGATCCGGCACGCCGTTATGTCGTTCCTTCAGCTCCGGGTAAAAGATCCAAGGAAGATACAAAGGTTACAGATATGCTTTATCATTGCTATGAAATGATAAAAGCAAAGGAAGATATTGAAGAATATTTTTCTCTCATTTGCAGGAGATATAACGAGATAATTGCAGATCTTGGCCTTGATTTCAATATCGACGGTGAGCTTACATATGTAAAAAACGCAATGCTTCACAGCTCCGGTCGTGATTTTGCAGCAAGCCGCGGTGAATATCTTAACGGTCTTATTCTCGCAAAATATCTCGGTTTTGATTTCATCGACGCAGAAAACGTCATCATGTTTAAAGAAAACGGAACATTTGATGACGACAAGACAAATGAAGTACTATCCGAAGAGCTGAAAAAGCACGAGCACGCCGTTATCCCCGGTTTCTACGGAGTTATGCCAAACGGAACTATCAAAACATTTTCAAGAGGCGGTTCTGATATCACAGGTTCAATAGTTGCTCGTGCTGCAGGTGCCGATCTTTATGAAAACTGGACCGATGTCTCCGGATTTATGATGGCAGATCCGAGAATAATTGAGAATCCATGCACCATAAATACAATAACATATCGTGAGCTTCGTGAGCTTTCTTATATGGGTGCAACCGTTCTCCACGAGGATGCTATCTTCCCTGTTAGAATCGCCGGTATTCCGATAAATATAAAAAACACAAACGCACCCGAAGATAAAGGAACGATGATCGTTCCCTTTTCAAAGGATTATGATTCCAAAAAGGTTATCACAGGTATTGCCGGCAAACGCGGTTTTACCGTTATAACCATAGAAAAGGATATGATGAATTCAGAGGTAGGCTTTGGTCGCAAAGTTCTTGAAGTTTTTGAAGATAATGAAATTTCTTTCGAGCATCTTCCTTCAGGCATTGACACAATGTGCGTTATCGTTCAAACCTCGTCAATTGAAGGAAAGCAGGAAAAAATCCTTGCTTCTCTTACGCGGGCTGTAAAACCCGACACTATCAACATCGACAGCGGTCTTGCCCTGCTTGCTGTTGTTGGACGTGGTATGGTCAAGGCTAAGGGTACCGCGGCAAGAATTGTCAGCTCAGTTTCCGCTGCTAATGTAAATATCAGAATGATAGATCAGGGCTCCAGCGAGCTCAATGTTATCATAGGCGTTGAAGAAAATGAGCTTGAAACCGCTCTTTGCGCAATCTATAACGAATTTATTAAATAATATAAAAATCGGCAGAGCTATCAAAGTCTCTGCCGATTTGATAATATATTTAATTTTGTGCAAAATCAGCACATTTCATCAGACATTTTTCCGCCACCGAGGATATGGAAATGCAGATGCTTGACACTCTGACATCCGTCCTCACCGCAATTTGTTACAACGCGATAACCGTTTGAAAGATTCTCTGCTTCAGCGATCTGAGGAACAGCTTCAAAAATTTTGGCAACATAAATGCTGTTCTTTTCATTCACCTCGTCGGCAGAAGCCATATGCTCCTTGGGAACAACAATAATGTGTACAGGCATTTGAGGATTTATATCACGAAAAGCATAAACATAATCATTCTCGAACACCTTTGCAGAGGGAATTTCTCCCTTAATTATTTTACAAAATAAACAATCCATTTTACCTCCAAATTTTAAAAAGGATATTGATATGAATAAAATTATCACCGCCGAGTGCGATATTTGGCAGTATTTGCAAAACTGCGGCAAAAAGATCGTTATGTACGGCATGGGTAACGGTGCCGATAAAATTCTCGCAATATGCAAAGAAAAGAATATCGAAATAAGCGATTTCTTTGCCAGCGACGGCTTTGTGAGAGGCCATAGCTTTCACGGCAAAAGGGTTCTCAGCTACAGCGAGATAAAAGAAAAATATTCTGATTTCATAGTTCTTCTGTCCTTTGCCACCTCTCTGCCCGATGTTCTTGAAAAAATAGATCTTATAGGGACAGAAGCCGAACTGCTTGTGCCCGATGTACCTGTTTTCGGAAACACCCTGTTTGATATGGAGCTTTGCAAAGAACACTCCGATGACATCGAAAGAACATATGAACTGTTTTGCGATGATGAATCACGAAGAATATACAGTCTTGTTATAAACGCAAAGCTAACCGGTAAAACCGAATATTTAAAACAAAGTGTTTCTGATAAAAACGAAGTATATAACCAAATTCTGTCTCCCAAGGAATATGCCGCATATGCCGATCTTGGCGCATATAACGGCGACACAATAAGGGAGCTATCACAGTATGCCTCAAATTTAAAAGATGTTTATGCTCTCGAACCAGACAAAAGAACATTTAAAAAGCTATCCCTGTATGCAGAAAATGAAAATCGTTTTAAAGTAAACACGTACAACCTTGCAGCTTGGAGCAAGTGCGAGACGCTCTATTTCGACAACAGCGGAAATAGGAATTCAAATATTTCGGAAAGCTACGCAACGCTCAGCGGAAAAAATCCTGTTGAGATTTCTGCAATCGGGCTTGATGAACTGTTGCGTGGAAAAAAGGTAGACTATATAAAATATGATGTTGAGGGGTCAGAACGTGAAGCTCTGTTAGGGTCAGAGAAAACGATAAAAGCTTACAATCCTGACCTTCTTGTTTCTCTATATCACCGAAGCGAAGATATATTTACATTGCCTAAATTCGTTAATGATCTGGGCAGATACAAATTATATCTCAGAAGATTCAGATATTATCCGGCATGGGATCTGAATCTTTATGCAATAGGTGATGTGTAAAGCTTTTCACTATACACTCCGTCTGCAATAAGCTTTTTGAAATACTGCACAACAAGCGGCTTATCTTCGGCATATGTCACGCCAACCCAAGTATCATTTGAGCTAAGAGCTTTGACCTTTGCACATCCTTCCGATATCATATCACTCGCAAGTGTGGGCAAAACGTGCTCTGCTTTAACATCTTCTTCGTTTAAATCCAGTAAAAACTTTTTAAGTGCAGCTTCAGCTTTTTCAAAAATTCTCGGAGTGAAGCACCACATATTCATAGAGACAAGTGAATTTATATCGAGAGCGACCTGACTGCCGCCGGCAACCCCGAAGGCGGCACCGCTCTCGTTTTTTGTTATGTTGTATGTTTCAACAACATCTGTTACCATACCGTTTTTGTCCGTTTTACATATTCCCCTTGTAACTCCGCCGTTGTCACTCAGCGTTTTTGAAAGAATAAAGGCAACCATTGCAAGAGAAAGCTCCTTTGATGAATCATCGTTTTGGATGAGAAAATCGTGGGCTGTCCTGTAGGCATCCTTTCCATAATAGTCATCAGCGTTAATAACAAGAAATGGTTCATTCACTGCATTCCTTGCGCACCAAAGTGCATGGGTAGTGCCCCAAGGTTTTTTTCTGTTTTCAGCAGCTTTTATTTGAACAGGCAGATCATCTACAGATTGATATACATACTCAACCTCGCAAAGCTTTTCAATTCTGTTGCCTATAGCTTCTTTAAAATCTTTTTCAATATCACGTCTTATTATAAAAACTATCTTATCGAAACCTGCTTCAAGCGCGTCGTTTATTGAATAATCAATAATAATTTCACCGTTTGGGCCAACGGGAGTAATTTGCTTAACACCACCGCCAAATCGGGAGCCTATTCCTGCAGCTAAAATAACAAGTGAAGTCTTCAAAAAAATCCCTCCTCTCTCTGTTTAGTATAACACAAAAGCTATCTAAAGTCAAGGCAATATAACATGAAAAAAGAGACTGAATTTCAGTCTCTTTTTTCATGTTAGCCACCAAGGTATGCTTTTTTGATCTCTTCACTTTGAGCAAGCTCTGCCCCGCTTCCCGAAAGAACTATTCTTCCGGATTCGAGAACATATGCTCTGTCAGCAATCTGAAGAGCTTTACCTGCGTTTTGCTCAACCAGCAGAATAGTTGTTCCCTGCTTGTGAAGCTCTTTGATTATATCAAATATCTGGTCAACGAGAATGGGAGCAAGACCCATTGAAGGCTCATCAAGCATAAGGAGCTTGGGCTGACTCATAAGCGCGCGTCCGATTGCAAGCATCTGCTGCTCGCCGCCCGAAAGTGTGCCTGCTATTTGGCTTCTTCTGTGAAGAAGTCTCGGGAAACGCTTATAAACATCTTCAAGGCCATCTTTTATATACTTTGGGTTTGTATATGCACCCATTTGAAGATTTTCTTCAACAGTCATCTGAAGGAATATCCTTCTTCCTTCGGGAACATGGGCAATACCCTTTGTGATGAGCTTATATGACTCAGTGTGAGAGATATTCTCTTCACCAAATGTAATGCTTCCCGTGTGTGAACGAAGCATTCCGGATATAGTTTTAAGAGTTGTGGATTTACCGGCACCGTTAGCACCGATAAGAGCAACTATCTCATGCTCATTTACTGTGAAGTTTATATCCTTTAAGGCGTGGATCTTTCCGTAATACACGTTAATATTATCAACCTTTAGCATAATCACGCCTCCTTTGCCTTGCCAAGATATGCCTCAACGACCTTGGAATTGGATTTTATCTCATCCGGTGTTCCCTTTGCGATCACCTTACCGTGGTCAAGAACGCAAATACCTTCGCATATGCTCATAACAAGCTTCATATCGTGCTCTATCAGCATAACTGCTATTCCAAAATTATCTCGTATTCTCCGGATATTCTCCATAAGTTCCGCTGTTTCTGACGGATTCATTCCGGCTGCAGGCTCATCAAGCAATATAATCTTTGGGGAAGTAGCAAGAGCTCTCGCTATTTCAAGTCGTCGCTGAGCACCGTAAGGCAAACTGCCCGCAGGAGCTTTTGCCATGTCGGCCATATGGAAGAAATCAAGAAATTCAAGTGCCTTTTCGTCGGCCTGTCTTTCTACCTTTCCGTAGCCGAAGCTGTGGGTAATAGAAGAAAAGAAGCTTTCTTTCGTTGAATTATGAAGGCCTACCTTAACATTATCGAGAACAGAAAGATTTGAAAACAGTCTGATGTTCTGAAAAGTTCTTGCAATGCCCATATGGTTGACCTGATGAGTAGATTTGCCGGCTGTACTCATTCCGTCAACAAGAATACTGCCTCTTGTTGGCTGGTAAACATTGGTCAAAAGGTTAAAAACTGTTGTCTTGCCTGCACCGTTTGGGCCAATAAGACCTGCAATTTCAGTGCGTCCCACAATGAGGGAGAAATCGTCAACCGCAGTAAGACCGCCAAAATCAATACCAAGGTGATTGACTTCAAGTACAGGGCGTTTACCTAAATCTCTTTCCGGAACAAAAGCATTTGAGGGATATGGAACAAGCTTTGGCTTGTTTTGATACTGATTACTCATTTACCTGACCTCCCTGAACTGCCTTTTTATTTGAAAACTTTTTTGCCAAATTCTTAATGTTGAATCTGCTCTTGAATTCGGTGAATTTGGAATTGGAGTTAAGAAGCATAATAGCAATAAGCAATACAGAATATGCAAGCATACGATATTTATCAAATCCGCGAAGCATTTCAGGAAGAGCTGTAAGGGCTATAGCCGCTATTATAGAACCGTTTATGCTTCCCATACCGCCAAGCACAACTATAACAAGAATTTCAATAGACATATTATAATCAAATGTTGTAGATTTTATGTTTGCCAAGCTGTGACCATAGATAACTCCTGCAGCACCGGCAAAAAATGCCGCAAGCATAAATACGATAAGTTTATAATAGGTGACATTTACACCGGTTGCCTCTGCTGCAATTCTGTTATCTCTGATAGCCATTATCGCTCTGCCATGCTTGGATTTTTTAATATTCATCATGACGATAACCGTCAGAAATACCAAAATCATCGAAAAAGGAAGAAGTGTTTTTGGCTTTGAATATATAAAAGCATCTGCATTGTTTGTAGAAAGTCCGAGTGGTCCGCCTGTAATTTCAAAGCTTGTAATCAAAGTTTTGATAATTTCGCCGCAGGCAAGTGTTACTATAGCAAGGTAGTCGCCCTTAAGTCTGAGTGCAGGAAGACCTACAACAAGACCAACGAGTGCGGCGAAAAGGCCGCCAAAGATCATTGAAATCGGGAGTCTGATAAACAGAGGAAAAATGTTTACCGACCACATTGAAAACAGGCATCCGCTAAACAGACCAACACTCATAAATGCCGCATGACCAAGCGAAAGCTCACCCAAAAGGCCCACTACAAGATTAAGTGAAACTGCCAGAACTATATAGCAGGAAACGGGAATAATCATATTTGTAAGCTGACGGCTTGCAAGTCCGCCATAAAGCATTGTTGAAATCACTGCATAGATTAGAACAACAAAGCATATAGTTGCAAAATCCTTTGAAAAGGCTTTTTTCATTGATTTACCGTTATTTCTCATCATATTACACCTTCTCACTGATCTTTTTGCCGAGCAAGCCTGTGGGTTTAACAAGCAGAACTATAATTAGTGCCGCAAAAACTATGGCATTTGACATACTTGTGGAAATATAGGCGTTTGAAAACTGCTCGATTATTCCAAGCAGGATTCCGCCAAGCATAGCACCGGGAACAGAACCGATTCCGCCAAAAACGGCAGCAGTAAACGCCTTGATACCGGGCATTGCACCGGTTGTGGGAACAACAAAAGTATATGTTGCACCATAGAATGTACTTGCAATTGCCGCAAGAGCAGAACCTATCGCAAAGGTAACAGTTATAGTTCTGTTTGTGCTGATACCCATTAGCTCAGCGGCTTCTTTATCTTCAGAAACAGCTCTCATTGCCTTGCCTATCTTTGTCTTGCTTATAAACAGAGTCAGGACGATCATGATAACAGCCGTAAGTGAAAGTGTTATAATAGTGATTCCATCTATATTAACGCCCCCAAGCTTTATGGAAGGAAGATTGAAGATCCGAGGGAACTTTTTGCTTTCCGAACCAAATATCAAAAGAGCAATATTTTGCAAAAAATAACTCACACCTATCGCTGTGATCAGAACCGCAAGAGGTGATGCTTTGCGCAAAGGCTTATAGGCAAGGAACTCGATAGTCATACCAAGCAGAGCGCAGAAAAGAATACTGATAAGAATTGAGATAACAGGAGGAATGTTGAGACTCATAACCGTTACAATGATAGTATATGCACCTATCATAATAACATCGCCGTGAGCAAAATTAAGCATTTTTGCAATGCCGTATACCATTGTATAGCCGAGGGCTATAAGAGCATAAATACTTCCAAGACGCAATCCGTCAATAAGGGTTTGAAAAAACAGACTCATATATATATTAGTCCTTTCTTTGGATTTTCGGCCGTTTATCTTCCGAATCGGCATAGAACGCCGAAAGCCAAAACAGTTTCTGTAAAAAAGACAATTCCCTGCGACGGTTAAAACCGCCGCAGGTATGTCAATATGTTAGTTTTGATTATTCGGGAGTATAAAGCTGAGCAACGCCGTCCTTGATGATCATAACAAGAGGAGCCTTAACGGTTTCACCGCTTGCTTCCCAAGTCATTTCACCGGTAACGCCGGAAACAGATATCTCCTTCATTGCCGCAACAATGCGAGTGTTGAAATCATCCTGATCCTCGGGCTTAATGTCTGCCTTTTCGATTGCAGCCTTGATAGCATAGATAGCATCATATCCGTCAGCAGCAAACTGGTCAGGTGTTGCACCGCCGTTTGCATCCTGATAAGCCTTTACAAAGTTCTGAACATTCTCTTCAGCGCTGTCGGCAGCAAAAGGAGTGATAAGAAGAACATTTTCGCAATGAGCCTTATCAGCAGCTTTACCGATGATACCGTCAAGACCATCGCAGCCGAAGTAAAGCATATCTTCGGGAAGCTCGCTGTGAGCCTGTGCAAGGAATGTTGCAGCCTCGTCTGCATAGATAGGCATAAAGATGAGCTCAGCGCCGGAATTCTTGATAGCTGTCTTCTGAGCAGCAAAGTCTGTCTTTGTATCCTTTGTAAAGGACTGCTCTGTAACTATTTCGATACCGTTTGCTTCAGCGTTTGCCTTAAATGCGTCATAAAGGCCCTTAGAATAGTCTATATCTGCCTGGTAAAGTACAGCAACCTTCTTAGGAAGATTGTTTTCGCCAATGTAGTTAGCGGCAGAAACACCCTGAGAAGAGTCAGAGAAGCATACACGGAAAGCTGCATCATTATCCTTAAGAACGTTGTCAGCAGAAGCAGAAGGAGTAAGAATAAGTATTCCGTCATCCTTAGCAGCAGCAACGATAGAAGCAGTTTCGCCGGAAAGCACGCCGCCGAGAGATACCATCATACCGTCGTCGATCTGCTTACCGTATGCATTAACAGCAGACTCGGGATCGCCAACGGAATCCTGGAAATCAAGCTTAATAGTAAAGCCATTGATTCCGCCTGCAGCGTTGATTTCTTCAACAGCTACAACTGCGCCGTTCTTAACAGAGTTACCGTAGTTAGCATAGTCGCCTGTGAGAGGGCCTATACCGCCGATAACAAGTACAGTGGGGTCCTTCTCTTCACCGCATGATGTAAATGCAAGGCAAGATACGATCATGAGGAGTGCAAGAGCAAGAACTGAGATTTTCTTGAGGTTTTTCATGTCTTTTTCTCCTAAAAAAATTTTATCTGATATATTTTAATTGCGAATCTGAGATTCGTAATCAGATACAAAATATAAAAATAAACAATATATGCTATTATATCACTTTATTTAGCAAAAGTCAACGTTTTTTTAAAAAGAAATCTCTTAATATTTCTTTGCACTCCTTTTCCAGTACCCCACCAAGCAGCACAGGTCTGTGGTTGAAGGGATAGGATGTTAGATTTATCAGAGAGCCAAAAGCACCTGCACGAGGGTCTTTTGCACCGTAAACGACCCTCGTGATTCTTGAATTTATAACTGCTCCCGCACACATCGGACAAGGCTCAAGTGTGACATAAAGAGTGCATCCGTCAAGATGCCAGCCACCTCTCGATTTACATACAGAGTCTATCGCGAGAATTTCCGCATGATTTATGGCACTGCCGCCATTTTCACGCAAATTATGCGCTCTTGCGATAATCCTGCCCTCAAAGACCATTACTGCTCCAACAGGCACTTCGCCCTTCTCCGCTGCTTTTTTAGCTTCGGAGAGAGCCTCTTTCATAAACTTTTCATCATCAAAACTTTCACTATTACGATATAACATATACGATCTCACTTATAATAACATATATAGCAAACAAAATAGCCGCAGGTGCAAACAATCCGCGTAAATATTCAGAAATCGAATATTCGGTTTCTCCGCCCCAAAGCCTCACGGCCGTTTTGCCAAAGCAACCTTTGTTTAACATCACTTTGTTTTCTTCCTTAAATTTGTAAATCAGATATAGTATAGATACAGCGCCGAATATAAACACCGAAAGCTGGATAACAAGAGAAATCTTTGTAGCAAGTGTATATTCAAGAGTCCCTGCAAGGACCGTTTGTGCAACAACAATCGTATTATTAAGCAGATGTATTATAATTCCGCACCACAGTGTACCGGTTTCCGAATAGACCCAGCCAAAAATCAACCCGGCAACTGTTGCAAATAAAATCTGATCGTGATTGCCGTGAATCAGGCCAAAAATTATAGCGCTTGTAATAATTGCAAAGCCTTTCCCAAGTGGCATCAGATTTGTCATTATAAGGCCTCTGAAGAAAAGTTCCTCACAAAAAGCGGGCACAATTGCGGATGTAAACAGAAGCAAAACTATTGACTGGTTCTCATATCTGACAAATATGCTTGAACTTTCAAAAAAATTAAAGTATCCGGAAATATGCGAGGCAGTAAATATCACCCCAAGGGACGCCAGGATCATCGGAATAGGGCAACGTCCCAGATGCGGTGCAATATTCATGGAGCAATATTCCATTTTAAAAATTCTTTTATACACAAGGACCGTGACAACATAAGAAACAACATAGGATAGCCCGACATATATACTTTCAAAGCTCTCTTTGACCGAATCGTTCACATCGATGCCCGAAAGAAAATTCATAATAGGCAGCAGTTGAAGTGCACTGACAAAAGCTATAAAAAGCAGAACAGCAAAGCAAACGCTGTTAATTCTTTTTCTTATTTTAAATATTTCCAACCGCCGTCCCCCAAAAGTATTTTTACTGATTATAGCATAAAATTGACAAAAAAACAATATTTATTTAAATTTTGATATAACAAAAGCAGTTAGTTTAAACTGTATGTGGGAGAATTGCCTTCCAAGTGTAAAAAATATTGATTATGCAACGTTTTGCCACTGTTTCAGATGCAAATTACGATTAAAATCAAAAATATGTCAATTATCGCCGCAAACACTCCAAAAAGACTTGACAAATAACATTCCTCGATATATAACAACTGTGAGTATTTAATTCTCGCCGGAAGACGGGACGCATAGCTTTGACGCTAAGTGTTTTATATGATCATTCGGCTGCAGCGTTCTGCGTTGCAGCTTTTTGTATTTTCTATCTCTATGCACAAAAATTATGTACAGAGGATTCATTATGAAAAAAATTTTGGTTGTTTTATCACTGACAGCATTGTTTGCTTTAACCTTTTCTGTGTCGGTATATGCTAAAGTAGATATAGACAACTTCAAAACTATCAACGCTACTCTTGTGCATAATATCGGAGATATGACTCTTAAAGAATCTGCCAAATTTTTTCAAAATTTTTTTAGTGAAGAAGGATTTGAAGTATTCAGGATAGGCGGAGATGAATTTGCAATAATTGCAATAGAAAAAGAAGAAGATCAGATAAAAGAAAAAATAGCAATTTTGAATCAACCGACCTCTGACGACCATATTGCATGCCGTTTTTCTGCCGGATTTGCCAAAGCCGATCCTTTGCAAAACAATTATATGGAAAATTCTTTCATTATAGCAGACAGAAATATGTATGATGTAAAGCGGCAAAAGAAAGTTTTACTGAAATAAAAAAGGACTGTCTCAAGTGCAAAAAAGCATTTGAGACAGTCCCTATTATATTAACTTTAATTCCAAATATCTTCTGCAGGAATCTCAATGTCTCCGCTTCCCGCAGAATCTCCGCCGGGAGTAGAAGGAACTGTTCCTCCAAGATCAACGTCCCAATCGGCAACAAACTGTGCTATCTTAACAACATCCTTTGTATTGATCTTTCCGTCTGCGTGAACATCAGCAGCCTTTTCTTCTTCGGCAGTCAGCTGAATTCCCCAACCGGCAATATGCTGAGCAAGCTTAACTGCGTCTTTAGTATTGATTTTATTATCTCTGTAAACATCGCCAAACAGAATTGCTGCACAAACACTAATCAAAGAGGTAGCCATAATAATCACTGCGCAAATGAAAGCTAAAATTTTTTTCATAATACATCCTCACTTTTACACATCATCAATTACATTTTACCACACAAAATATGCTATGTCAAGCATTTTACCAAAAAAATAAGCAAAGATGCCGCACAAAAAAAGCGGCATCAGCTTTTTTGGCGTTCCCGAGGCGATTCGAACACCCGACCTACCGCTTAGGAGGCGGTCGCTCTATCCAGCTGAGCTACGGAAACATTCCCTACTGACTTTTATATTTTACCATATTCATAGTGAAAAATCAATAGGAAAATTAAAAATATTTTAAAATTCTATATCATTCGGATCAAACTGTGTGGAACATTTACTATCGCTTTTATTCTCAGGCTCACTTTCTTCATAAGAAAGAGTTACAGCACCGCTTCCAACAATATCTGCCAAGCTAACATTTTCGTTTTGCATCATTATGTTTAAAACTGTCATATAGTCTCTCAGCATCTCTCTTGGGGTTATCATAGAATCTGCTCCGGCTCTTGCCAGGCATATTGAAAGGAACTGCTGCATTTCTTCATCTGTTATTCTCGGTATAAAGTTATAATTTTGCGCATAAAGCTTTGTAACTCTGCCAAGAAGCGCAAATAGCTCTTCATCTGTAAGACGGCGAAGCCTTATCACAGGGCCTATCAGATTCTTATATCCGCCAATGGCAAATTTGCTGTCACAAAGACGGCTCCTCAGCGCTTCATAGCTAAAAAGCCCCCTTCTTGTATCCTCAAGAAACTGAGGTGTGCCTCCAAAAATGATATTTAAGCCCTCTGCCCTGCCCTGGAGGGTGTCATTAAACATAGAGAGAATTTTTTCGTAATTGTTTTCTCTTGATATTCTGTGGGTTATCTTATAAAGATTTACACATTCATCTATAAAAACAACAAACCCGCGGTAGCCGATCCTGCGAACAAGTGAAGCCCAGATTTTTATAAAATCATACCAATTGTCATCGTCTATAATAACAGAAACCGAGAAGCCAAGAAAAGTGCGCGCCTCGGTTTTTGTTGAAAACTCTCCGCGAAGCCACCTAAGGCAAGCACTTTTCTTTTCATCGTTGCCGTTTGCATAAGCTCTGTAATATTCGCTCATAACATGAGCAAAATCAAAGCCGCCAACAAGATCTTCAATGTCTCTCATAACTGCAAAAATCTTCTTTTCTATTTCAGCGGCAAAAAGCTCACCGCCGGGGTCGATCCCGTTTATGGCAAGTTCGCTGCCAAGCGAATCTATCCACCTGGCAATTATTTTTGGGAGTGCACCGCCGTCGGGAGAGGATTTTGAGGCTAAATTTTTTATAAGCTCACGGTAAGTTGCAATTCCCGTGCCACCGCTTCCATATAATCTACGTTCGGGAGAAAGATCGGCATCGGCGCATATAAAATCTCTTTCCATAGCATATCCGCGTATTAACTGCATAAGAAAGCTCTTGCCGCTTCCGTATCTTCCAATAAGAAATCTCATAGTTCCACAGCCCTGTGCAGCAGCCTCAAGATCCGAAAGCAGTGCGGCAATTTCGTCCGATCTGCCGATCGCTATATATGGCGCACCGCTCCTCGGAACAACTCCTGCGGAAACAGACGCAAGGAGCGAGGATAGTATTCTTTTAGGTATCATTTTTGTATTATTTTCCGGCATTTTTAAACACCTCCACATAGTCTTCAATAACGGTATAAGCTCCGTTCTCGTTTTCAAGAATAATATCGCCTAAAATCTCGGCGGCTATTTCATTTATTTCATCCGCAACTGCATCAATCATTCTTCCCTTTTTTTGAGCAATATGTGCTTGTGTTGCTTTGTCGTGCGCAAGTGCAGCTTCAATAAATTCCATGTGTAATGAAAGGGCGGAAATTATATCTGCATCTGTATCAATATATAGATTTACGTCAGGTGCAACAGGTATTTCAGAGCTTTCGGCACTGTTTTCTTCACATTCAAAAGCCTCTGTAAGAATTTTTGTTGTCTCCCAGGAAGCTTCTTCAATTTGCTTTGCACTTTCGAGAGAAAAAACACGCTTTGGAGCTTCATAAAGAATATCATAATCATGCTTTTCCTCTTTTTTGGGGGCACGCTTGCCAGGCAGATGATCTTCCATGTATTTGCTGATAAGATTTCTAACATCCGACGGCAGCGAATATATTGTCAGCTTTGATTTTACCCCGATATAGGATCTTATGCAATTTTCAGCATACTTTATCGCATCGGTAATTAAAAATCTCATTTCGTGAGATCTTGCGATAGAGCAATAGTCGATCTTTATAGAACATTTTGTGCTTTTTGTGCATATCGCACCGGCAAATGCATCTCTTTTTACACTTGTGATCCCAATAAAAAGGCCTTTTTCGTTTTTTATCTCAGATAAAATATAACGCAAAGCACCTATGATATGTTCATCATAAAGCGGGAGATTGTCACCTGTGGCAAATTTACTTTTTTTATAATCATAATTTGAACAGAGCTGAAGCAGAGCCAGGGGCAGTTCTTTGCTCAAAAATATCTCATCCCTGCTTTTATCGGAACAGATATAAAGCTCGCGCACAGATGAAAACTCAACGGCATGACCATATGCTTCGCCAAGCTCTGCAGTGTTTGGTAAAAGACGGTTTATGAGGCAAAAATCAATGATCCATTCTCTTAGCAGTGCATCAAGCCTTGGGTGTGCATTGCGGTAGCTTTTCCAAACAAACGAAAGCTGAGAAAGCGCATTTCTTTTGTTTGGTTCAACATTTATAAGCTCGAAGATATAAAGAAGAATATAGCTGTATGATCTTATATCTATTGACCTTTTTTCTCTTAGCTCAGAGCGCATATACAGATAAAAAGACATTTGATCTTCGCTAAGCTGAGAATACTGCGGAACCCATGAGTAAAAAGAGGGCTCATCACATTTCTCGCCTATTAAACCAAGCAGATTCATTCCGGCTTCATAGAAAGCTGAATAATATAAAAAATCCTTTCTGCGATAAATTTCCACTTTTTTTACAAAAGGGTTTTCGGGCTTATACACCTCATCCGGATCAGCACTAAGCGGTGCCGTGGACGTAAAAGTCAGCTTTGCTTGCTCCGGCTCTTTCGGTCTCATACTTATAGTTTTAAGTTTATCACCCGATGTGCTTTCCTTTGCTTCAAAGATAACTTCAACAGGCTGTGTATCATAAGTGTGGACTTTGAAATTGGACGCAACCTTTTTTTGAGGTATCAGCTTTTCGATATCCCAAAAATCGTCAAGAGCCTTATTTTTTCTCTTGTCTTCCATATGCTCACCTCACTTTATGATATCATATAATTATAACATTCCTTTTTTGCTTTGTCAATAATTATAGCAAAGAAGTGCACTGAAAATCTGCAGACCGACAACATCCCGGATAACATAATAGGAGGAATTTTTATAATTTTATCGTTTGACTTAGTTATTTGGGATCATAATATTATCCATCATGTATTTGTGGATTTGATAGGTCACGTCTTGATAGTAATCATATGAATCGGTTTTATTGCTTGTTATCTTAAGTTGCTCGCAAAGTGCTGCATTTATCAAAAACTCTTTTATATCAGCCTCAGCTTTATCGCGGCAGACCTTGTTAAATTCATCCATCGTTAGATTCATTATCTTTGAGACATAATCCTCAAAGGACAAGTCGTATAATATTGGCGCCATCTCTTTTTGACTTTCAAGAATTTGTATTGCATAGTTTTCTAATTCTTTTTCGTCGATATCAAAATCGGAAGATTCTATCAGCTTCTTATATATTCTTTTTTGTGCATCAAGATAAGATTGGACATTTACACGATTTTGGACTTGATCTTTGCAATAATTCAAAAAAGCTTCTTCGCTCTCAACGTCATATTTGTACCATACCTGCTCGTCTTTAGTTGTAAAAATAATAGCTCTTTGTATTGCATTAACAACTATTTCGTAGCTTAAAACGTCACCGACGTTATATTTATCGGTTGCGACAGGAGATTTGATTTCCGTCGTAAAAGGTTCACCTTTTTTAGCCCCGACAACTGCATTCTCAAAATCGGGCATATAATAGCCTGCTCCAACCTTTAAAAATTCGTTTTTTGCTTCCGCAACCTTTTCGCCGTTAAAATAAACCGTATAGTCTGTATAAATAAAATCGTCCTTTTCAACAATATCCCTATTTGTAATATCAGTAAAATAATTGCAGTTTTCAACCGCGTCATTTACGTATTCGCTGATTTCATCGTTTGTTGCATCTCTGAAATAAACTGTTTCCCGAATAGAATTTATATCGGGACATTTGATGATTTTTGATTTGGTAATTCCTTCTTTGTTGAGATAAGTATTCATTGCAAATGATGGATTTATATTTGTTTGCATAATATATGCTTCGGTGTCGATAGTGGTATCTTGTTTTTTGTTATTATCATTGCTATTTCGACAACTGCAAAGCAATATCGCTAATAGCAGGCAAAGTGCTGTTAATATATTACGTTTGTAATGTAACTTCATTTTTTGTTCTCCTTACATAGCTTAGATTCATTAAATCATTTATATGCTTTTATGAAGGGGCTAAAATAAGCCCCCTCATATTTGTTTAATATGGAGCAACATTTAGCGATGTTAAAATGTTATACGATTTAGAAAAAATCGAATATCCTCCGGCAACTTTTCCCATATGAATACCGGCAATTGAATTACCGCTTGTAGTGGATGAATACACCAACCCTCCACTATCTCCTGCGTTTGATGAATAAGTTGCTGTTGCGCAATCAGTAACGACATAGTTTGTGTTTGCAAGTCTCATACTAACATTTACAGAATTAATAGTGCCGGATGTTTCATTTGAAGCAAATCCAACCATATATACTGTTGAACCAACAGAAAAATTTGTAATATAGGATCCACTTAAAAGAACCTTTGAACCATATGCGATGTTGTTTGAAACATCTTGATAAATCCTAGCAAATGCACTATCAGAAAGAACGGTAGTCGAGGAGCCAAAAGAGGATCGTTTTATTGAGCCAATCTCGCTCCCGAGCGAATCAAGCACGGGACTATTTACACCACCGGCATGTCCTGTTGTAACTAATCCTGTTTGTGTATAGCCAGATGATTCAGAGTACCTTGCTCTAAAACCTATCGATATACTATATCTAACAACCGGATATGAGGATATGTCGTCAACCATAATTTTCTCACCGGGGCATAATGTTTCTGTTTGGGGAATATATTCGAAGTTCTCTCCAACTATAATCGCGGAAAAATTCGATACATATTCTTTTAAAAGATCAATTATTCAGCCTTGGGGCCTGCAGC
>JAZNCT010000015.1:0-6568 GCA_045587665.1 Eubacteriales bacterium | reverse complement strand
GGGAAATTTCTTTCCGAGATAGCTTTCCGAGAAAAGAATGGTATCCCTTGAGATATACTCTATAGCCGTGGGAATTACCTTTGTGCGGATAATGTGAGGTACGGCTTCAATGGCACTTTTCATATCCGGGAAAGGAACAAGAAGGCTGACAGAGATTTTGGGAAGTGGAACGAGCTTTAAAACAGCCTCTGTAATAATGCAAAGAGTTCCCTCAGAGCCTATTACAAGGTCCTTAAGGCTGTAGCCTGAGCTGTTCTTAGCTACCTTGCCCCCAAGCTCCATTATTTCACCATTGGGCATTACCACGGTGAGTGCCCTTACATAATCTCTGGTAACACCGTATTTTACGGCTCTCATACCGCCTGCATTGGTGGAAATATTTCCGCCGATTGTAGCAGATTTTTCACCGGGGTCCGGAGGATAGAGAAAATCGTTTTCCTCTGCAAATGCCGCAAGCTCCATAAGAAGAACTCCCGGCTGAACGGTTACCGTGAGGTTATTTTTGTCAAGCTCCAGAATCCTGTTCATTTTGACGGTTTCAAGAAGAATTCCACCCTCAATGGCAACGGCAGCACCAACAAGACCCGTTCCACTTCCTCTGACGGTTACGGGAATGGATCTTTTGTAGGCAAGCTTCATGATCTCGCTTATCTGCTCTGTGGAATAAGCCCGTGCAACCACATCGGGCATATTTTTTATGCCGCCAAGCTCGTCGTGAGCATAGTCGGGGCTTATTTCGTCGCCAAAGAGCACGTTGCTCTCACCGACGATTGTACACAGGGCAGCGACATCCTTTTCGGTTATTTTATTATACATCAGCGCGCCTCCTTTATCATTGCAATAAGATTGGGGACTATCTCTGCGGCATCTCCTACAACGCAGTAATGAGCTACGTCAAATATCGGAGCATTCTTGTCTGTATTTATTGCCACGATACAATCGGATGACTTCATTCCCGCCGCAAACTGAACTGCGCCCGATATTCCGATACAGATTATGAATTTTGGCTTTACGGTTCTTCCCGAAAGGCCTATCTGCCTTTTTGCATCGAATATATTGCTTTCGGCAAGGGGTCTTGTGCAGGCAACAACACCGCCAAGCAGATCGGCAAGCTCTGCCGCCTGTGCTCTCAGCGTCTCGCTCTGTGCGCCTCTGCCCACAGCAACGATAACGTCTGCCTCTGCGATATCGATATCCTTGGGTTTTTCCTGTATTTCAAGAACTGAGATCTTTGATGCGAGCTTATCCTCAGAAGCCTCCATACTGACGATTTCGCCGAAAGCCTCCACTGTAGGCTTGGGTTCTGTGAAGACCTTATAGCGTGCGGTGCAGAACTGAGGACGTGTATTTGGCGAGATGATCTGCGCCATAATATTTCCGCCAAATGCTGGACGTATCTGCACAAGGTCGGTATTCTCCTTCATTTCGAGCACAGTACAGTCTGCTGTGAGACCTGCCTTGCAGCGTGCCGCAACTCTCGGTGCAAGCTGTCTGCCAAGGTCCGTAGCTCCCACAAGTATAGAGGATGGCTTTATCTTGTCGATGAAATCGCAGAAAGCCGCGGTATATGGTTCTATTCTGAAGCTACGATAAGCCTCGTTATCATAAACGAAAACCTTATCTACACCGTAATGGAGCAGCTTTTCTGCACACTTGCCGATATTGTTTCCAATAAGAAGAACATAAACCGGGTGATTTATAACCGAAGCCAGCTCACGGGCTTTTCCGCACAGCTCATATGTAACACGGTGAAGCTCTCCGCCCTGACAGTCGGCATAAACGCAAACGCCCTTCCAGAGTGTTTTATCAACCGTTGCCACTTCCTCTTCAACAAACTCAACAGCCCCCTCTCCGTTGCGAACACAAAGTTTGCACATCTTGCACGCAGAGGATATGGTGAGCTTTCCTTCATCATTCGAAATAGCGCCAAAGGGACACACCTTAACGAGCTTTTCGGCAACGGCGGGTGTGATTTGATTATGATTTACAACAAGTTTTCCCATCGTAGCTGCCTCCTTATATCATCTTGAGCTTGCAAACAAGCTCAAAGAGAGATTCCGCCTGATCACGGGCGCTTCCCGTCACACTGTGCTTTTCGGTGTTTTTTTCGGGCGGGAATATTCTCTCAACCTGGGTTGCAGATCCCGAAAGACCGTAATGCCCGGGATTATTATCATCAAAATCATCGAAGGTGAGAACCTTCACCACATCATCCGTTATGCTCTGCTTTATCTTATAGGAAGGAAGCCTTGGGGTGTTTATATCATTCTCCATAGAAATAAGGCAGGGAAGCTCAACACTCATCCTTATTGTATTATTATCCAGCGATGCGGTAACAGTTGCCCTTCCGTTGCTTATTTCCTCAATAGAAAGCACATTTGAAACATTGGGAATTCCCAGATTTTCAGCCACCTCTGCGCCCACCTGAGCCGTATCTCCGTCTGTTGTCTGCTTTCCGCAGATGATCATATCGAAATCTCCGCACTTGCGTATACCCTGAGAAATAGTATATGCTGTGGCAAGAACGTCAGCGCCTGCAAATTTGCGGTCGGAAAGCACCGTACCCTTCTCTGCACCCATACACACAGCCTCTTCGATAACAGACCTTGCCTGAGGCGGTCCCATAGTGATGCATTCAACACTTCCGCCGTATTTTTCGGCAAGAGAGAGTGCTGCCTCAATGCCGTACAAATCGTATGGATTCATCTTGCTCCGAATGCCGCTTCTTTTAAGAACACCCGTGATCGGATCGACCTCAACGTTGTTCGAGCCCGGCACTTGTTTGATACAAACCAAAATTTTCATATATCCTCCAAGCAAATAATATTTGCAGAATTCCAAATTCAATTATATTGTAGCATATTTTTTGCTATAAGTAAATAGCTATAACAAAAAAATAGCTTTGTGTTTGCATATTACTTCCCTGTATGTAAGAAAAAAACAATTGTGTTTAATCTGTAAAATTGTAAGAACTTCTCTCCAAAACATGCTGTCGAAAAAATATATATTTTTCCTAAAAAGCAAAAAAAGTCTTGACTTTTGTAAAAAAAAGTGTTATTATAGATGCGTTAAACTGAATAGAGCTAAGTGAAATCAGCAGGAGATTAGGCGTTTGCCTTTCCAAAGGGGTAATACTCTCGGGTGTCAATGTGACGGAGACTGCTGACGGATAGCAATCTGGAGAAGTCCGCTCTGCGCGGATGCCGAAGGGGCAAATGGTTAAGCCACAATCTCTCAGGCAAAAGGACAGATCAAATTTTATACGGTGTATCCGTATTATACATTCTTCTCTTTTTCGCCGCTATCCGATTGGATATCGGTGTTTTTTTGTTTTGTTCGGTTGACAAATTTTTGTAGGAGGTTCATTTTAAATGGACAAAATTTTAAGCACTATCGAAAAAGTAAACGGCGAAGTCAACGGCGTCGTCTGGGGCACATTCGGTCTGCTCCTTCTTGTTGGTACCGGTATCATTATCACCGTACTCACCAAGTTTTTTCAGGTTTCTCACATCGGTATGTGGTTCAAGCATACCCTTGGCAGTCTTTTCAGCAAGGATGTAATCAAGCACAGCAAGGAAAAGGGTTCTATCTCTCCTTTCCAAGCCCTTTGTACTGCACTTGCCGCAACTGTTGGCACAGGTAACATCGCAGGTGTTGCCGCTGCAATCTGCATCGGCGGCGCAGGTGCTGTGTTCTGGATGTGGGTTGCCGCATTCTTCGGAATGATGACAAACTATGCAGAAAATGTTCTCGGCATCTATTTGCGCCGCAAGAACGAAAAAGGTGAATGGTCCGGCGGTGCTATGTACTACCTCGCTGACGGTCTTGGGGGCAAGAAGGGTATGAAATATGTTGGAAAGGTTCTGGCAGTTCTTTTCTGTATCTTTACAATGCTCGCCTCATTTGGAATAGGAAGCATGGGCCAGGTAAACAAGATCGTTACCAACGTTGCTCAGGCATTCGATGTATCCGCTCTTTCCTCTGTTGAGGTATTCACCGGTGTTTCCCTTTACAACGTCATTCTCGGTGCAATTATTATGCTTCTCACCGCACTTATCACTCTCGGAGGACTTAAGAGAATTGCAAACGTTGCAGAAAAGATCGTTCCTTTTATGGTGGTGCTCTTCGTTCTCGGCAGCCTTGCTATTATTGGTATAAACTACGCTAATATTCTTCCCGCATTCAAGGCTATCTTTGTAAATGCATTCAAGCCCGAGGCTTTCGTTGGAGGCGGCATCGGTGCCGTTGTTGGCAAGGTGGTTACCCAGGGCTTCAAGCGAGGTGTGTTCTCAAACGAGGCAGGTCTTGGTTCTTCAGTAATGGTTCACTCCAACTCCAATATAAAAGAACCTGTAAAGCAGGGTATGTGGGGCATCTTCGAGGTATTTGCTGATACTATGGTTGTGTGCACGATGACAGCTCTGGTTGTACTTACCGCAGGCGGACTTGACGGTGGTGTATTTAATGTTATCACCGGTGAGATCGCAAAGGGCTATACAGATGCAACGCTTGTCGGAGGTGCATTCAATTCGGTATTCTCCTGGGGAGATATAGGTGAAAAATTCATCGCGATCGCTATGTTCCTCTTTGCTTTCACCACCGTTCTCGGTTGGTCTCACTACGGTTCAAAGGCTTGGGAATATCTCTTTGGCGCTAAGACTACCTTCATCTTCCGTATAATTCACGTATGCACCGTTATCTTTGGTGCTATCCTTACGTCCTCTTTCGCATGGGACATCTCCGACACCTTCAACGGTCTTATGATGATCCCCAACCTTATAGGAGTTCTTGCACTTTCTCCTCTCGTTGTAAAGATTACCAAAAATTATCTGAGAAGAATCAAAAAAGGAGAAAAAATCGATCCTATGTACAATTTTGATCCCCAAATTCAAGCGCAGGAGATCGCACGCAATATTGATGAGGACTGATTTCAGTCTGACTTGCAAAAAAGGAAATCACCAAATTGGTGGTTTCCTTTTTTACTTGTGTGTATCTAAACCAAATGACCTGCACGGT
Organism: Eubacteriales bacterium; assembly: GCA_045587665.1. Classification (GTDB taxonomy): domain Bacteria; phylum Bacillota; class Clostridia; order Oscillospirales; family CAG-272; genus SIG710. Next base: position 1,552 of record JAZNCT010000015.1, on the reverse strand, counting down.
GTGCCCGATAATAAAAGAGGTACACTTCACTCTTTACAAGCAACCGAATTTGTGATATAATACAGTTGGAATCTGATTGCCGAATCTGCCCCGTAAAATGGTGGATTTTATAGGGTGTTGAATTTGCTGTCAAAAAATTTATTCAAGCGGGTGAGCTTTCTATATAAGAATTGTTAATTTCAAATATAATTATCATCACAGAGGGTGAGCTTATGGAACAGAGTATTTACAACGCCTATGTACGCCTGCTAAAACGTGAACTTGTACCTGCTATGGGGTGCACAGAGCCAATAGCCGTTGCCTATGCCGCCGCTTCTGCGGCAAAAGAACTTGACGTTCTGCCGGAAGAAGTAGACATCTGCGTCAGCGGAAACATAATAAAAAATGTGAAGAGTGTTATTGTGCCAAACACCGGCGGTCTTCACGGTCTTGCGGCGGCTGCGGCGGCCGGCATCATCGCCGGTGATCCGAAGCGTGAATTGCTTGTTATAAGCAAAGTAACCGAGCAGCAACAGCTTCAGATCGCCGAATATTTGCAGAAGGCAGCTTTCACCGTGCACGAATCCGAATCCGGTGCTCTCTTTGATATTTTCATCACTCTGTCCGGCGGAGGGCATAAGGCAGCCTGCCGCATTGCAGGAGATCACACTAACATCGTGTGTATCAAGAGGGACGGAAAAACTGTTTACAGCCGAAATCCCGAAATGAGCACCGCCGAACCCCCGTCAGAGAAAGAACTTCTGACAGTTGAGAGCATTGTAGAATTTGCCGATGCTATGAATACCGAGGATGTAAAAGACATCTTCAACCGCCAGATCTCCTGCAATATGGATATTGCAGACGAAGGTCTGCGCAAAAGCTACGGCGCACGCATAGGTCAGGTACTTATGAATACTCGGGAATGCAATGTGATCACACGGGCGAAAGCCTATGCAGCTGCCGCCTCTGACGCCCGTATGGGCGGATGTGAAAAGCCGGTAGTTATCAATTCAGGCTCCGGTAATCAGGGCATAACTGCATCGGTGCCTGTGGTGATCTATGCCCGTGAGCTCGGGGTCTCCGAAGAAAAGCTGTACCGAGCATTGGCTGTCTCCAATCTGGTGACTCTGCACCTTAAGAGCGGCATCGGCCCTCTCAGTGCCTATTGCGGTGTTATCAGTGCGGGATGCGGTGCAGCCGCCGGGATAACTTATCTGTACGGCGGCAAGTTCACAGAAGTGGCACACACCATAGTCAATGCTCTGGCTATCAATTCCGGGGTCATATGCGATGGTGCCAAGGCCAGCTGTGCCGCAAAAATCGCTTCTGCAGTGGAGGCAGGAATTCTCGGTATGCAAATGTTCAAGGAGGGAAGCCAATTTTTTGGAGGTGAAGGCATCGTCAGCAAGGGAGTGGAAAACACTATACGCAATGTTAGCCGTCTTGCAGTTGAAGGTATGCGAAAAACAGATGCCGAGATCATCAAGATCATGCTGTCGTAGTATAACGTAAATATTAGATAGAAGAACGGCATGACCATTGAAAATGTTGAATTATGAATAAAAAGAGATGC
>JAZNCT010000014.1:0-8387 GCA_045587665.1 Eubacteriales bacterium | reverse complement strand
TCAAAAAATAAATTTTCTTGCGAAAAATGAATATAAATTTAAATAAAAAATTTTTTTAATTCATGTAGTAAAACACCATCCTTATCCATTGTGTTATTAACAACATGAAAGGATGGTGTTTCTTTATGAAAAAATTTGTTTCGCTATTTGTCGTTTTCTCTCTAATGGTAGGTGTACTCATGGTCTCAATTTCAGCCGTAGAACCAAGATGGTCTAATACCAGTTTGGTAATCATACAGCATGGATATTTCAATGGTTCAGCTGAATGTGTTATTGAGATAGAGGGGTATTCGGGTGCTAAAATATCAAATGTCGATATAAGACTTGATAAAGTAGTAGGCACTACACTTGTGGATGTTGCATCATGGATATGGAAGATAAAATTTCAATCCGGTTCTTGTGCTTTATGAGTAATTTGAAGGGTTGACTTTACGAGCTGCGTGCTGTTAGTTGTTCCAATTTTATACCCCACGGCCATACGAGAGAACAGGTCAATGATTACGCAAATTTAATAAGCTTTTTCATTGTACTTGAAATAGGTAATATCTCTTACCCACACCAAATTCGGCTGCATTTGATCAAATTGCCGTCCTAAACGATTTCTAAAAACTGCCCTCGGAATTGGCTTTTTAATCGGCGTGTCTGTATATAATGTTTTGTGCAACATAAAACTCTTGTATTCCGTCTATTTCAGAATAGCATTTTTCAGTTTCTGATCTCATTGTTTCTATATTCGACCAAATCGGTTCCATACTTAGCACCTCATGTTAATCATATTGCAATTTAGAGATTGGTATAATTTTGGCTTTCAATTGGAATTATTGTTGTATTCAATAAGGAGTTCTATAACTTCTTTGGGAGTGGTAAAAACATCAATCGTATCACCGTCGTTGTCGAAAAATTCTACTTCAGATGCTTTTCCGTCAGAAACATTTGGGCCGTATTCCCAGATCAGCGAATCAATACCTCTTTCTGCCACAATATAATCATATATGTACCCACAACTTCTGTGCATATTCTCTCGGGAGACGGTAGTTATCCTCTCTTTTTACTATACAGAACCAGTTGCCATTCATCTTATGAATATGTCTGAAGATAATGGGAGCCCCGTTTTCATGGAATATCTCAAGAAAATCCGCAACCTTGCTGAGAATATCCATAAATTTATCATTAAGCTCGGTTCCCTCGGTCATGACCTCATCCCACTTATCCTCGTGTCCAACCATTCTAATGATGAATTCACCAAGGCCGAAGAAATATCTTCTTTAAAAACCGAAAAAGGATATCGGTCAGGATCCGGCAAAGAATGAACATCAAATCGAGCAATATCCGAGCCGCAAATTGCAAGTCTGAAAGCATAAAGGGCTATCATATCCTTTGGTGAAACGCCAAAAGCGTTCGCCTCGCCTCTGATTCTCTCACGGCTCCCGTATTTTCCGTCACCCACTATCGGCAGTCCCCTTGAAGAAAACTGAGCCCTTATCTGATGAGTTCGACCTGTTCCGAGTCTTATTTTCACAAGAGAAAGCTTGCCATGCTCTCCGTCTGCCACACTTATCACCTCATACGAAAGTCTGGCTTCTTTGGCTCCTTTTTTTGACGCGGGCACAACAAAGCTCTTCCCCTTTGCCGCATCCTTGAAAAGATAATCGCAAAGATCGCCGCTTCTCACCTGCATTTCTCCGCTTACCACCGCCAAATATTCCTTTATACATCTTTCCTTATCCGCAACCAGAGCCGAAAGTGCACCTGAGGTCTTTTTGTTTTTTGAAAAGATCATAACACCACCTGTTGGTCTGTCGAGTCGGTGTATCAGATCGGCTTCTGCTCCAATGTGCTGAGAAACGATCCCGAGCATATCCGGCTCATCTCCGCCGTTCCTGCCGCTTTGGGAAAGCAAGCCATGGGGCTTTACGCAAACTATTGCATTTTTATTTTCATATAATACTTCTATCATTTTTCCTCTGCAAAAAAATGTTGTTCACCGGATCCATTTTTTATTCCAACAAACGACGTTACCGATTTTGTTGGTATCATGAGCATAGAATCTGAGAGAGTAAGCCCGATTTTGCGTTCCGGATCAAGAAGAGAAAAAATATCCTTCTGAAGCTCTATCGCAAGATCTCCATACCCTGGGCTAAAGCGAGGTCTGAGACGCAGGCCCTCTGCTTCCACTCTACCGCAAAACTCATCGCACAAGGCTTCGATCCGCTCAGCTCCTATTGCCTGCATTATAAGTGCCTTTGGCTGTGAGAGCTTGCTGTATTTCATTATCAGCCTGTCTATATCAAGTCCCAGCGTTGCGGCAAATACAATCAGATAATCGCACCCTGAAAGATTTTTTGAGAGATCTGAACTTTTAAGAGCAAAAGAGCTAAGCTTATCCACCTCTAAAACTCGGTAGCACAGCCTATATGAAAGCTGTGGCAAAGCTTCATCAAGACATTCATCAATAAGCCGCCCAAGCTCTCCCTCATCTTTGCCGCCGCCTGCATATCTGATTATCTCGCGTCTTAAGGGTGGCGGCGGTGAAACGCTTATCACATTTACAAATTCGTCCTTTTTCATTTTCCGATCATATCCGAAAGATTTTCCATTATCATTTTGGCAACATCGGGCTTATTCATAGAATAAACATGAACATTCGTGATATTATTTGCAAAAAGATCTATTATCTGATCTGTTGCATATGCAATTCCTGCCTGTTTCATTGCAGCCGGATCAGAGCCGAATTTATCCACAAGACTTTTAAAACGGTGCGGCATAAACGAGCCTGAAAGCTTTATTGCTCTTTCCACCTGATTTGCATTTGTTATAGGCATAATGCCTGCAACTATCGGCACATTTATGCCGGCTTCCCTGATTTTATAGAGAAAATTATAAAGTAGATTGTTATCGAAAAACATCTGCGTTGTCAAAAAATCACAGCCTGCATCAACCTTTTCTTTGAGATATCTGATATCCTCTTTTTGATCACTGCTCTCAGGATGTATCTCGGGGTAACAAGCGCCGCCAATGCAGAAATCCGTGCCGCCCTCCTTAAGCTCACGAACCAGATCCACGGCATGCCTGTATGCCCATCCGCTCCTGTCCTTACCTTCAAGCTCGGGAGTCAGGTCGCCGCGAAGTGCCATAACATTGCTGACTCCTGCCGCTTTTATAGCCTCTATCTTCTCATGCACCGTTTCACGAGTAGAGGAAACACAGGTCAGGTGAGCAAGTGTCGGCACTCCGTAATTCTCCTTTATATCCTTGGCAATATCAAGGGTATATTTACTTGTTCCCCCGCCTGCGCCGTATGTAACACTCATGAAGGAAGGACGCAACTTGGCTATTTCCTCTGTTGCGGACTTTACGCTTTCAAATGCCGTGTCTGTTTTGGGTGGGAACACTTCAAAGGACAAACTTATCTTACCGCTTTTCAGAATTTCTGTTAGTTTCATTTTTTGATCTTCCTTTATGCTTACCGTGCTTTTTTGCACCCGATTTCTTTGTTGAAAAACCAAAGTATCCGATCTTTTTACCAAGTGAAAAATATTCTCCATGGACAAATGCTGCAAGATGCGCCCGTTCAAGGCATAGCCTGCCGTCCTTATCAAGCAGGCCCTCATCAACCGTCACAGCAACGATATCCGCAAGAAACATATCATGGCTTTCCATTGGTATTATCTGTGTCACCTTACATTCAATGGACATTGGGCTTTCCCCAATGCTCGGGCAGGATACCACGCTTGATTCGGCCCTTGTGAGTTTACATTTTTCGAATTTATCCACCTTTTTTCCGGTATAGATACCGCAATAATCGGTGCTTTTCACAAGCTCCTCGGTGGCGAGATTAAGTACAAATTCGCCGCTTTCCTTAATTATATGGTGTGAATGGCGGCTCGGACGCACAGAAATATATGTTTTTGGCGGTTTTGTATTGATTATCCCCGTCCACGCAACGGTAATTATGTTCGTTTCACCCGTTTCGGAATTGCCGCAGCTCACCATAACCGGCGGCAGAGGAGCAAGCAGTGCCCCTCCCTTAAGATTCACCTTTGCCATATATTATTTCTTATACTTTGCCGTGTTCTTCATAAGACGAAGTGCAATATCTGCACACTTCTCCATCTCTTCAACAACTGCAAATTCGCTCCTTGAATGAAAATCATAACCGCCTGTGCAAAGATTTGGGCAGGGCAGTCCCATAAATGAGAGTCTTGCACCGTCTGTGCCCCCTCTGATAGGCTCGTTCCATGGTTCAACGCCCTCTTCTCTCATTGCCTCCTCGGCACGCCTGAGCACATAAGGATATTTTTCTATTACTTCCCTCATATTAAAATATGAGTCCTCAAGCTCCACATTGCAAAATCCCTTGCCGTATTTTGCGTTGATCTTTTCGGCAGAATCGAGCATCATCTGCTTCTTCTCTTCAAATTTTTTCATATCGTGGTCGCGAATAATGTAATAAAGCTCCGCCTCTTCAATGCTTCCCTTCATATCAAACAAATGGTAGAAGCCTTCATATCCACATGTTTTTTCAGGCACCTCATCGTGGGGAAGAAGCGAATTATATTCCATTGCTATAAGGCTGGCATTTTTCATCTTGTCTTTAGCTCCTCCGGGATGTACAGAAAAGCCCTTTATCTTAACCGACGCACTTGCCGCATTGAAATTTTCATATTCTATACCACCAAGCTTTCCTCCGTCAAAAGTATAACCGTAATCAGCACCAAGCTTTTTAAGATCTATCTTGTTTGTTCCTCTGCCTATCTCTTCATCAGGCGTAAAACAGATCTTTATATCTCCATGCTTCTCACCGCTGTTGATAAGTCTTTCGAGAGCATCCATTATCTCCGCAATTCCTGCTTTATCATCAGCACCGAGAAGTGTTTTTCCGTCGGTGATTATAAGGTGCTTTCCGATAAATATGTCACCGGGCGCAGCTCTTACGATATTTTCATCTTCGTTCAAAATTATCTCGCCACCGGTATATTCTATAATTCTTGCCTTTACAGGGCTGTCAGCTACCGCAGAGGAGGTATCCATATGAGCCAGAAAAGCCACGGCAGGGTGTCCTTCTCCGCAATTCGACGGCAAAGAGCCGTAAACATATCCGTGCTCATCCATATGGGCATCAATTCTAAGGTCTCTCAGCTCTTTTTCAAGCTCCTTAGCAAGGAGCAACTGCTTTTCAGTGCTTGGACAGGTATCCGAATCATCATTTGACATTGTTGGAAATGATATATAATTAAAAAATCTTTCAACAACCTTCATATTATGCTCCTCTCAACTTTTTTGAGTAAAAATTTTAAATTTTCCTTTTTTTATTATCTCAACAAACTGCTGCATATTTTCAATTTTATATGGAGTTTCGATTCCTGCAACATTGCCGTGTGCAAACGCTCTGTGATTGTCGCTTCCTGCAAATTTGATCAGATCATATTTTTTGGCATAATCCAATGCCATTTTGTTTTCAAATTTGGTCCTGTTTGAATTTATGACCTCAACGCCGTCAACATTTCTGGGCAACAATCTTATCTCCTTTATATAGTTCGCCTCCCTGAATGGATGAGCATGAATGATAAGACCCCCGCTGTCCCGGACGAAATTACAGTAATCCCAATGCTCCATTTCCATGATCTGGGGGTTGTCAAGAAGCCACCTTGGAGAAAGACCGTATGTCAGAAAATCTGTTCCGTAAAACGAATATTCCCAGCCAAAAAACACATCAAGATCTTCTTTTCTGCCTTCCCTCAAGGCATTCAGATATCCCTCACAAAATCTCTCAACCTTTTCTTTCCAGCTAAGACCCTCTCTTGGAACGGTCGTGTTCCCATTGAAAAAATGATCGGTAACGATTATTCCGGCAAACCCCTTTTCCGCATAAAAAGCAACCTGCTCGGCTGCGCTGGCCTTTCCGCAGGCACTGCATTCTGCCGTATGAAGATGTGTTTCATATCTATATTTTTTCATAGCTTTGCCTCTCTTTTTTATTCTTTGGTCACCAAATCGAGAATCTCCATAGGTGATGACGCAAACTGCTCTGCACCGTATGGAACAAGCTCCTCACGGGTTCTGAATCCCCACAAAACACTTATGCAGTCAAGCCCGGAGTTTTTCGCTGTAAGAACATCAACCTCTGAATCGCCGATATAAACTGCATCCTTTTTATCAACGCCAAGCTCGTTCAGAGCTCTTTCAACCATATCGGGCGCAGGTTTTCTCCGAAGCCCCTCTGTCTCGCCGAGAGAAAAATCCATCTGAGGATAAAAATCCCGTGCAAGCTCTTGCACAGCACTGTCAAGCTTGTTTGAGACCACCGCCATTTTTATACCCTTGGCTTTGAGTGCGTCAAGCACATCTGCGATCCCCGCATAAGGACGAGTCTTGTTACGGCAATTTCCGCTGTAATGCTTTTTAAAATCTGCAAAAAGCTCCTCAAATCTCGGATCATTCTCCCCATTTGGCACCGAGAGCTCCACAAGACGGCGAACGCCGTTGCCAACCGAGCATCTTGTCTGCTCAAAACTTCTTTCCGGATACCCATTCTTTGCAAGGATAAAATTTACGCTGTCGCAAAGATCCTGCAAGGTGTCAAGTATAGTTCCATCCATATCCCAAATAACCGCACTGTATTTCATAATTTGCCTCTTTTATTTTAAATTATATATATCACAATTATACCACAAAACATCACTATTTGCAACGGATTGTGAGAAAAACTGCAAAGATATTATAATCACCGAAAGAAGCGGCTTTTGCACAAACGCAAAAGCCGCTTCAATATTTGATTATCAGATGATCTGAACTCTTACTACGCTTTCAACCTCGGCAATTTTTGCCGCAATCTCTTCGCTGACCGGAGTTGCCGTTTCAACAAGAGTATATGCGTTATCACCCTTGGAAGCATTTATGAAATTCTCGATATTTATGCCCTGGTCTGCAAATGCACCCGATATCTTTGTGATAATAGCGGGAATATTCTTGTGGAATACTCCGATTCTTGTGCATCCTGGGACATGAGCGAGAGAAACATTGGGATAGTTCACACTGTTTTTGATATTACCCGATCTCAGAAAATCATCAAGCTGATGAGCCGCCATAACTGCGCAGTTATCCTCAGATTCGGATGTAGATGCGCCAAGGTGAGGAATGGTTATAATACCGTCAACATCAACAGTGTCCTCTGTGGGGAAGTCAACAACATACTTTGACACCTTGCCGCTCTCGATCGCCGCCTTCATATCGGCCGCATTTACGAGATCTGCACGGGACAGGTTGATTATCTTAACGCCGTCCTTCATCATTGCGAGACTTTCTGCGTTTATCATGTTCTTTGTCTGAGGTGTTGCGGGAACGTGAAGGGTCACATAGTCTGCTGTCTTAAATACATCCTCAAATGTTGCAACCTTCTTTACGGCTCTGGACATATTCCAAGCCGCTTCAATGGTGAGATAAGGGTCACAGCCAACAACGTTCATGCCAAGATCAGCAGCAGCATTAGCCACCTTACCGCCAATAGCTCCGAGACCAATAACGCCAAGAGTTTTGCCTGCGATCTCACCGCCGGCAAAAGCACTCTTGCCTGCCTCAACTGCCTTTGCAACTCCCTCTGTGCCCTTAAGGCTGTTAGCCCATTTGATACCTCCTGTGATATCACGAGCCGCAAGGAGAATAGCCGCAATAGCCAGCTCCTTAACGCCGTTTGCATTAGCACCCGGTGTGTTGAAAACAACTATGCCCTCCTCAGAGCAACGGTCAACAGGAATGTTATTTACACCTGCACCGCAACGAGCAATAGCGCGGAGCTCTTTACCAAACTCCATATCATGCATTGCTGCCGAGCGAACCATGATCGCATCGGGGTTTGCCACATCTGCGCCAACATTATATTCATTCTTATCCAGCACATCTGTGCCGATCTTTGCGATTTTATTGAGAAGCTGTATATTCTTCATTTCAAATACCTCTTAAATTAACCCTTGGGATTGTTCTTTGCAAACTCTTTCATAAAGTCAACGAGTGCAACAACGCCCTCATAAGGCATTGCGTTATAAATAGAAGCACGCATACCGCCAACGCTTCTGTGACCCTTAAGATTCTTAAGACCTGCCTTGCCTGCCTCAGATGCGAACTTCTTGTCAAGATCAGCATCGCCTGTTACAAAGGTTACATTCATCATAGAACGGCTGTCTTTCTTTACGGGAGCAACATAGTATTCCTGATTATCAAGATAATCATAGAGATATGCAGCCTTCTTTTCGTTCATTTCCTTCATCTTATCAAGACCGCCGATGCTGAGGATCCACTCATAAACGAGCTTAGCGATGTAGATGGTATAGCAAGGAGGAGTATTGTACATGGAGCCGTTTTCAGCCATAGTCTTCCACTCAAGCATTGTG
>JAZNCT010000013.1:0-5755 GCA_045587665.1 Eubacteriales bacterium | reverse complement strand
CCTCCGTTTTTATTAGTATAACAGATTTTCTCAGATTTTGCAATCCCGCATAAAATATTCATTATAAATCTTTACAAATATAAAATTCTGTGCTATAATATACTTGCGACGCAAATTGAATAATTCTTATAAACGTAACGGTGTGCATTTTTATCTTTGGTAAAAATGTATGCTCCCTTTTGCACACCTATCGTTTATAAGTGTGAGAAGTCAATTTGTGTCGCAGCAAACGGAGCTATGCGTTTTTCGTGCGCAGCTTCGGCGGCGCACTTTTATTTTACCGTTATTCGAGCAAAATCCCCGCAATTTTATTTAGTGATATTTTCGATAAATATCTTTACAAATTAAATGGTGTGTGATATAATTTAAGTGCTACACAAATGAATACTTTCATCTTCGAAAAGTATACGTTTTTAATTTGTTAAAAATGTATGCTCCATTTTCGTATACTTTTTGGATATGAGTATTTGAAAGCATTTGTGTAGCAACTATGCGGAGCTAAGCATTTTTAGTGCGTAGCTTCGGCTGCGCACTTTTTATTTTGAAAGGATGTAAGAAATGATAATTGATGTTACCGGAGTTGAATTGACACCCGGAAATCACGGAAAAGATTGTCTTGGACACGGCGATTCCTATTATGAGGACGGCGAGCCTATCGAATGCTGCTGTGATGAATGTGATTTTATGATGTGCTGTTTGGATGACGATTGGCAAATCAGATGTGCCAACTGCAAACATGATGATTGCCCAAGAAAAGAACCACAGGGTTAGCCCTGTGGTTCTTTTATATGAAAGTTTTTGCGGAGCTTTTTTAAAAGCGACCGTTAATCCCTCTTATTTTGCAGCTTCTTCGATAGCAACTGCAACGGTCATAGCAACCATGGGGTTGTTACCTGCGCCGATAAGTCCCATCATCTCAACGTGAGCGGGAACGGAGGAAGAGCCTGCAAACTGTGCATCGCTGTGCATTCTACCCATAGTATATGTCATACTATTACATTGCAGGCATAGAGTACAGCTTTTGGGTCATACCTATCTTTAGGGAGTTGCCGGCACATTTGGATTGCCGCCGCTATGAGATCAATCCAAATGAAAAACATTGACAAGATCTATAGATACGGGGCTGTTGTCTGGATTGGTATCCATAATATCCGCCATGTATTCCCACCACTTTTTGCAGATAGCAGTATTTGCAGAGCTATTCCATTTTTCTTCACTCTCAATTTCAATGTATCCAAAGAGAATATTGGTTTGACTATCCAAAAAAATAGTGTAGTTTTTGCCTCCAAACTCATGTATCATATCCTTCATTTCGGGCCAAAGCGCATCATGTCTGCGTTTGTATTCTTCCTCCTTGCCTTTGTGAAGATACATCTTAAAACCTTTTATCATGTTTTTCTCTCCTTTAAATAATTGCTTTTTACACTCCTGAACACACGGTTTATGTGCGCTCGCTTGTTCCGGTCTCACTCTAACGGATGAAGTGCAGATGATAATTTTATCACACGTATTATACCATACTTTGTCCACTTTGTCAACGCTTCGATTTTGTAAGCTCTATTATTCCTCTGTTTGCGGATGTTAGATTACACCGCTGTAAATTTCAAACAGCATGACAATTAAGATTTTTGGCTATTTATCAATATAAAATCCAATGTAGAAAAAATGTAGAAAAATTGTTTAATGAAAATCAAAAAAACAAGGTTTGAAGTTTTACGACTTCAAACCTTGTGTGAAAATCAATTAAAAATCACTAAATTTAGTGCTTTTTCTTACTTGCTTGCTTCTTCGATAGCAACTGCAACAGCAACAGTCATACCAACCATGGGGTTGTTACCTGCGCCGATCAAGCCCATCATCTCAACATGAGCGGGAACGGAGGAAGAACCTGCGAACTGTGCGTCGCCGTGCATTCTTCCCATAGTATCTGTCATACCGTAGGAAGCAGGGCCTGCAGCCATATTATCGGGGTGAAGTGTACGACCTGTACCGCCGCCGGATGCAACGGAGAAGTAATTTACGCCGTTTTCATTACACCACTTCTTGTAAGTACCTGCAACAGGATGCTGGAAACGAGTGGGGTTAGTGGAGTTACCTGTGATGGAAACGCCGACATTCTCAAGGCGCATGATAGCAACGCCCTCGGGAACGCTGTCGGAACCATAGCACTTAACCTTAGCTCTGTCACCTGTGGAGAAAGCCTTCTCCTCAAGAACCTTAACGCTCTCAGAGTAAGGATCGAACTCTGTCTTTACATAAGTAAAGCCGTTGATTCTGGAGATGATGTAAGCTGCATCCTTGCCAAGACCGTTAAGAATAACGCGAAGGGGCTTTGTTCTAACCTTATTTGCGTTAAGAGCGATCTTGATAGCGCCTTCAGCCGCTGCAAATGACTCGTGACCTGCAAGGAAGCAGAAGCACTCTGTCTCCTCGGAAAGGAGCATCTTGCCGAGATTGCCGTGGCCAAGACCAACCTTGCGGTTTTCTGCAACAGAGCCGGGAATGCAGAATGCCTGCAGACCGATACCGATAGCGGCAGCAGCGTCAGCAGCCTTCTTTGCGCCCTTCTTTATTGCGATTGCTGCACCTACAACATATGCCCATTTTGCGTTTTCAAAACAGATTGGCTGTGTTTCTTCAACGATCTTGTAAGGATCAATGCCATAAGCATCGCAGATCTCCTTGCACTCGTCTATAGAATTGATACCGTATTCTTTAAGAGCTTCGAGGATCTTCGCCTCGCGTCTTTCGTAACCTTCAAACTTTGCCATTATACACTACCTCCTCAATTATTCCTTACGGGGGTCAATGTACTTTGCAGCATCATTGAAACGTCCGTATGTACCCTTAGACTTCTCATATGCTTCGCCGGGCTCCATACCCTTCTTGATGAAGTCTGTCATCTTGCCAAGTGAAACAAATTCGTAACCGATAACCTCGTTGTTTTCGTCAAGAGCCATTCTTGTGCAGTAGCCCTCTGTCATTTCAAGGTATCTTACGCCCTTTTCCTTGGTTCCGTACATTGTACCAACCATGGAGCGCTCGCCCTTGCCAAGGTCTTCCATGCCTGCGCCGATAACAAGACCGCCTTCGGAGAAAGCAGACTGGCTGCGTCCGTAAACGATCTGGAGGAAGAGCTCACGCATAGCTGTGTTTATAGCGTCACAAACAAGGTCTGTGTTGAGAGCTTCCAGAAGAGTTTTGCCGGGGAGGATCTCAGCAGCCATAGCAGCAGAGTGTGTCATACCCGAGCAACCAATGGTTTCAACGAGAGCTTCCTCGATGATACCGTTCTTTACGTTGGGGGAAAGCTTGCAGGCACCCTGCTGAGGTGCACACCATCCCACACCGTGTGTGTACGCAGAAATATCTGTGATCTGCTTTGCCTGAACCCACTTGCCTTCTTCGGGAATGGGAGCAGGACCGTGATCGCAGCCCTTTTTAACTGTGCACATATGCTGAACCTCAAGGCTCTGTGCGTAAGGGCATTCACTTACATTACTCATTTTAGTTCTCCTTTGATATAAAAATTTTTATCTGTTTATAAGCTCATCTATGATCGGGGCGGTTTCCCGAAATGCCGAGATTGATAACTCAAATTCTGCATCCGAATATGCCTTCATTATATTTTAAACTGCATATTTGGGATAGCCGTTTCCCATATGGCAATAGTTGCGCTTGTGACGACCTGAATCAGTGATGCTGTCACATTGAAAAAGTATTCTTATTTATATTATTATTTTACTATCTCACCATAAACTACGCCAAATGCTGCAGCGGCATTACATTCATCTGTGTCGATGTGCATTGCTGTAGCAAATGTGTCCTTAACTCTGATAACAACATCATCAAAAATTGTTGCTCTGCCTGTGCCGTCGATCTTAACCTTAACGATCTCCTTGTCAGCAACGCCAAGAGCCTTAGCGTCGTCGGGAGTGATGTGGATATGGCGCTTTGCGATGATAACGCCGTTTTCAATAACGACCTCGCCTGCAGGGCCGCGAAGTGTGATACCGGGAGTGCCTGCGATATCTCCGCTTTCGCGAACGGGAGCTGTTACGCCAAGTGTACGGGCATCTGTGAAAGAAAGCTCAACCTGGGAATCTGGTCTTGTGGGGCCGAGAACGCTCATTTTAAGAGAGCCCTTTGTTCCAACAACTTCAACCTTCTCTTCGCAAGCATACTGGCCGGGCTGGCTGAGATCTTTCTTTTTTGTGAGGGTATGACCTGCGCCAAAAAGGGCCTCAACGTGAGCGTCTGTCAGGTGAATGTGTCTGGCAGAGGTCTCTACCAAAATCTTGTTTTCCATGATAGTCTCCTTTGTATGATAAAAAATTTAAAGACAATTCTTATTGGTGTATTTCACGCCGCTGATAATTATATCACAAAAAACGACATTTGTAAATCGTTTTTTTAAAATATTATTCAAAAGATTATATGAAATTTTCATATTTATATGCTGTAATTTGAATAAAAGGGCAAAAACGGTCGCTTTATATCGGATAATACAAATCCACGACAATTGTTGGTTGTTTTGGGAATATCTCTATAGTTAGGTAAAGGATACGATATTAGCGCAATGGCTGCGTGAAAAAAGTTTATTTCAATATATATATTAAGAGAAGTAACGATTATGACGCACTGGCGGATTTTGACAGGGGCAGATATCTTTGCACCTGAAAAAGTTAAAAATGTACTTATATTTATTGTGAGAAGAACACAGCATCGTTTTTTATCCCAAAGCCATACGCTATATACAAAACAATCTTTCAATATAGTTTACATGTGCCAAATTTGTTGGAGCAAGGCACAGACTTGTTTATACAGATAATATATGGCTGCAATAAGCTGCGCACTTGGTTTCTGTGATCAGCTCTATTTCCCCCGAAGATTTTCGGAATTATTTGATGAGGCTCCGCGCAATTTCAGAAAAAAGATGCAAATGTGAATATGTTTGGTAACATTTGCACAAAAATGTAATTAGTAATTCGTTTAATAATGAATTAAATGTCGAAAATGAATGAAAAAGATAAAAAACAAAAAAACCTGTTGACAAAAGGGAGAAAAAGTAGTATAATGTTCAGGCTGTCCAAGAGGGGCGGGTATCATGGGGAGATGTGAGGCGAGAAATTTTTTTGAAGAAATTTGAAAAAAGTGCTTGACAAAAGCAAGGAGCTGTGATATAATAGACAAGCTGTCCACAAAAAAGCGGAACAGCGGATCGGTCATTGAAAATTGAACAACAAGAGATGAAGTACAAAGCATAAGTATTGTGCAAAGACGAATCTCGCAATTCTTGAGAATACTACTCAAACAAAAGTAAACGAGCAGATTAGCTCTAAAAAAGGTTTTAAGCGATATACGCTTGAGATACAATTTTTTAGAGAGTTTGATCCTGGCTCAGGATTAACGCTGGCGGCGTGCATAACACATTCAAGTCGAACGAAGCATTTAAGACAGAGACTTCGGTCAAAGTTTTTTATGACTTAGTGGCGGACGGGTGAGTAACGCGTGAGCAACCTGCCTTCGTATGGGGGACAACGACTGGAAACGGTCGCTAATACCGCATGAAGCATTTATACCGCATGGTTTAGATGTCAAAGATTTATCGTACGAAGATGGGCTCGCGTCTGATTAGATAGTTGGTGAGGTAACGGCTCACCAAGTCGACGATCAGTAGCCGGACTGAGAGGTTGAACGGCCACATTGGAACTGAGATACGGTCCAGACTCCTACGGGAGGCAGCAGTGGGGAA
>JAZNCT010000012.1:0-26532 GCA_045587665.1 Eubacteriales bacterium | reverse complement strand
AAGGAGTTGTGTGATGAAATTGTCTTCCTAAGCCCGCTTGCCCTCCGACTTACATGGCACACCGATGCCCCTGCTTTTGCCGCCGCAACAGTTGCTCCGCCGGTATATGCAAACAGGTTGAGCACCTTTATGGGTCTGCCTGCCTTATTTATAAGATCAGAGAACCAATCCCAGTTAGCCGCCTGCTCCGGAAAAAGCCCTGTGTGCTTGAAGCCCATAGGACGGAGAACAAATCCGAGTTCACCGTATTTAATATTCCACTGCTCGCTCATCTTGTTCTTGATCCATCCGCCGCCTCCATTACTTGAACGGCGATATATGCCGTCCGCATTTTTCCAAGCCGGATGGTTCTTTACGCCCTTCCAGATTATCTGCGGATCGGGGCGTATGAGGATATATTTGCCCCAACGCTCGAGACGCTCTCCATCTGAGGTGTCGAGAAGCTCATAATCTTTCCAGTTTTCAGAATACCACATATATGTCATAGCTCCTTATTTGTTATAATAACCTGCCAGTCGCGATGCTCCGCTGTGAGCATGGCAGATTGCAATTGCCAGCGCATCGGCTGTGTCATCGGGCTTAGGTGGTTCAGGCAAGCCCAAAAGCATAGTCACCATTGTGATCACCTGCTTTTTTTCTGCTCTTCCATAGCCCACAACAGCTTGTTTTACCTGCAGCGGTGTATATTCAAAGATACCCATATGAGCCTGCTCACAAATGAGAAGTATCACTCCCCTTGCTTCACTGACTCTGATTCCCGTTGTTGTGTTAGTATTGAAAAACAGCTCCTCGATCGCAACCTGCTCGGGACGGTATTTTTTAATTATTTCAGCCAGGTCATCGTATATTTTTTTTAACCGTTGCTGAGTGTTCATTTCCTTTGGAGTTGTGATAGCACCGTAATCTATAGTGCGAAATTTGGTACCCTTGTATTCTATAATTCCCCAGCCAACGATCGCAAGCCCCGGGTCAATTCCGAGAATTATCATTTCACACCTCCAAAATATTTTGCCAACTTATATTATACCACAAGTTTTTCCATAAGTCAAACAGTTTTAGATATATTTAATTAGCAAATATTTATTTCTTCGGTTTACAAATGAGGGATTATATGTTATAATAGTTATATATTGTCATTCGGGAGGGCGCAATGAAGCCAAATATACTTAAGATTTCAGTTGGCGACATCATTGAAATGAAAAAGAATCACCCCTGCGGCACCAAGCTTTTTAAAATACTCAGAGTTGGAAGCGATGTAAGGATCGTTTGCGAAGGCTGCGGCAGAGATATGGTTCTCGACCGTCTAAAACTTGAAAAGGCTGTTAAAAAGATCGTTAAAGGAGAGGAAAATAATGAATAACGAAAATATTGACATAAATATTCTGCAGATAGAAGATTCAGCTCCTGCCGTTGAAAATTCGGCAAGCGAAAAAAAGCCGGGGCTTTTCCAAAAAATATTTAAAAGCCCCTATCTGTATCTTTCACTTTGCTTTGCACTGCCCGTCGTTGTTATGTATCTCATTTATCTTGCCATGCAGATACACCCTTTTGGCGACGGTTCCGTGCTGGTTCTTGACCTTAACGGACAGTATGTGTATTTTTTCGAAGCCCTCAGAAATTTCGTTCACGGTGATGCAAGTCTGCTCTATTCCTTCTCACGTGCTTTGGGCGGCGAATTTATGGGTATTTACGCATACTATCTTGCAAGCCCTCTCTCCTACTTGGTTGCTCTGTTCCCTCAGGGACGTATGCTTGAAGCCCTGCTCTGCCTGTTCCTTCTCAAAACCGGCGGCTGCGGCCTGACCTTTGGCTATTACCTGCACAAAACGAGCAGGAAGCCCAATCGTATTTCTGTGGTATGCTTCTCAATGCTCTACGCACTTTCGGCATACTGCATAGTTCAGCAACACAACACAATGTGGATAGACTGCGTTATGTGGCTTCCTCTTGTTACGCTTGGGCTTGAAAATCTCATAAAATATAAGAAATTTAAGATGTTTACCTTTTTCCTTGCCCTCAGCGTCTTCAGCAATTTTTATATTGGTTATATGGTGTGCATTTATGTTGCCGTATACTTTTTCTACTATTATTTTGCTACAAAGGAAAACAATCCGCTAAAGGAAAAATATCATTTCTTATCTTCTCTTTCACGAACCGTTCTTTATTCTGCCCTTGCCTGCGGCATGGCAATGGCGATTATTCTCACTGCTTATTATTCGCTGACAATGGGAAAAACCACCTTCTCAGATCCGAATTTTGCACCATCTTCTAAATTTGATTTTATTGATCTTTTGACAAAACTCTTTCCCGGTTCCTATGACACCGTCAGACCAGAAGGCTGGCCCTTTGTTTATTGCGGCGTGCTGACGCTGTTTCTTGTTCCCGTCTATTTCGTTTCAAAAAAATTCTCAGCAAGAGAAAAGATACTTGCTGCAGTATTTATTATCTTCTTTGTGCTAAGCTTTGCGCTTAGCACCGCAGACCTTGTTTGGCACGGTTTTCAGCGTCCTAACTGGCTCAATTACCGCTATAGCTTTATGCTTTGCTTCTTCCTTTTGACTTTAGCACACAAGGCATTTGAAGAAATTGAAAGTACCTCCTCAAATTTCTTTATCGGAATTGCGGCAGTGCTTTCCGGATTTCTAATATTCATACAGAAGTTCGAATATGAAAACATGGATGATTTTTACAGCATATGGCTTTCTCTCTTCTTTGTTGGACTGACACTTGTTATGCTTTGTCTGATGAGGAGAAAGGATTTCAGAGAGAACATGGCTCTGATACTTGTTATTTTCATTTGTCTTGAAACCTTCTGCAACGGCCTTTCAAACTGCCTGGATCTTCACGATGATGTATACTATTCAAAATACAGCTCGTATAACAACTTTATTTCAGATCTCAGACCTATCGTTGAGGAGATCAAAGAAAACGACACCTCCTTCTACCGCTTTGAAAAAACAAAGCACAGAAAGACAAACGACAATATGACACTTGGCATACGAGGACTATCAAATTCCACTTCAACCCTCAATGCCGAAACCATACGTTTTCTTAACAGAATGGGATATGCTTCAAAATCTCATTGGAGCAAATATCTGGGCGGTAACCCTGTAAATGATTCTCTTCTGGGTATTAAGTATATCATTTCCGAGGATAATTGGTCACGCTATTATGAGGAAGCCTTCACCTTTGAAGATGATGATCGTTTCACTGTTTATCGCAACCCTTATGCACTTTCTCTTGCTTATGGAGTAAACAGCGCTGTTAACAATATTGATATGGAGGACTGTGACACGCCTCCCTTGCAGCTTAATCAGCTATTCAGTGCTCTGATAGGTGAAGAAACGCAAATCTTTGTGCCTATTGAGTATTCGGATCTTTCCATGCACAACATTGAAGAGTCCTACATCTCCGGTCACTACAAATATTCACCGCAAAACACTGCAAATGATGCGATTCTATACTACTATTTTGACGTTCCGAAATCAGGTGTTGAATATTATTTTTATCTTCCAAGTGACTACCCCAGAGAGGTTGGACTAAAGGTTGACGGGGTTCCTTTTGACACCTTTTACGGCAACGAAACCTCAAGGATCGTATCCGTTGGAACAGCTTATAACGAGGGCGACACCATGCGAATTTCAATGACGGTTGCAAAAAAAGAGATCTATGTTAAAGCAGATGTTCCCTGCCTGTTCTACCTTGATATGGATGCCTTCAAAGCTGCTATTGAAAAGCTATCGAAGGTTCAGTATCAAATTGAAAGCTACACCGAAAGCAGTTTTGCCGGCAGCATTTCAACATTAAATGCAAATCAAACTATTCTCACAACCATTCCCTATGATGAGGGCTGGCAGATCTATCTTGACGGAGAAAGGGTCGACTATTACAAAACGCTAAATGCACTGATAGCCTTCGACATTGAGGACGGCGGCGAGCACACTCTGACAATGAAATATATGCCAAAGGCATTTGTTATCGGCGCATCCTGTTCAATAGTTTGTATACTATTGTTTGTTCTTCTCTGCGTTTTTGATGTTGTTTTGAAAAAAAAGAAAAATGTTTCCCTGCAAGGCTCTGATGAAAATGAACAGTCCGGTTTTGAAGAATACGAGCTGATTGAGGCAAATAACGGAGAGAACATCGAAGCATTGTCGCAAAACAACAAAGAAACTGACAAAAGTGAGGAGAACTGATCATGTTTTATTATCTTAACGGAAAACTGACGCTGCTTGAAAGCAGTATTGCGGTTATTGATATATGCGGAGCAGGATATAAGCTGACCGTCAGCGGTACCACCCATGATTCTCTCCCCTCTCCAAAAGCAAACCCCGACGATGCTCCAAATGTTAAGCTATACACCTATATGGCAGTGAGAGAGGATGATGTTGAGCTTTTTGGATTCAATTCTTCAGAGGAGCTGGCTTCTTTTAAATTGCTGATTTCGGTTTCGGGAGTTGGACCGAAGGCCGCTATGGCAATTTTGACATTGCTAACACCTGAAAAATTCGCGCTTGCCGTTTGCTCAGAGGACACAAAGACCCTTTCAAAGGCAAGCGGTGTAGGTGCAAAAACAGCGGCAAGAATAGTTCTTGAGCTAAAAGACAAGATCTCAAAAGAGAGCCCGGCTTTATATTCCTCTGCAGGCAGCTCGATAACTATATCCGAAGCTCCTAAAAACAGGCTTTCCGAGGCTCAGGACGCTCTTGTCGTTCTCGGATATTCAAGGAGCGAGGCTGGCAATGCCCTTAAGAGCATTGACGCTTCCGGACTTGAGCTTGAAGAAATAATCAGACTTGCTCTGAAAAAACTTATGAAATAATCGGGAGGCTTAAATGTTCGACTCCGAAAATGAATTTGATTTTGAAAACAGGCTTATGACAACCTCGGCCTCTCCCGAGGATAGTGATGGCACACTGGACAGCGAAAACTCACTTAGACCAAAGGAGCTTTCAGACTATATAGGTCAGGAAAAGGCCAAGGAAAATTTAAAGGTATATATTGAAGCGGCAAAGGTCAGGGGCGATTCACTTGACCATGTGCTTCTTTATGGCCCTCCGGGTCTTGGCAAAACAACCCTTTCGGGAATTATTGCAAACGAAATGGGCGTTAATATGCGGGTTACCAGCGGCCCTGCCATTGAGAAACAGGGCGATCTTGCTGCTTTGCTTACTAATCTTAATGAAGGTGATGTGCTGTTTATTGATGAGATACACCGCCTTTCACGCAATGTTGAGGAGATTCTATATCCTGCAATGGAGGATTTTGCCCTTGATATTATCATCGGCAAAGGTCCTGCCGCAAGGAGCATCCGGATAGATCTGCCTAAATTTACGCTTATCGGGGCAACAACAAGAGCCGGTCAGCTTTCCACCCCCCTTCGCGACCGTTTTGGAGTGGTACTGAAGCTTGAGCTTTACACCCCCGAAGAGCTTGCGCTTATCGTTAAGAGAAGCGCAAATATTCTTAAAATGGAGATCACCGATGACGGTGCATATGAGATTGCTTCAAGATCGAGAGGAACTCCACGTATAGCAAACCGTCTTCTCAAAAGAGTTCGCGATTTTGCCCAGGTAAGAGGAAGCGGAGTTATCGACTCGGATATTGCAAATTTTGCTCTTTCGAAGCTTGAAATTGACGAGCTTGGACTTGACAACACCGACAGAAAGATGCTTGAAACGATAATAAAATTTTATGATGGCGGCCCCGTTGGTCTTGAAACTCTGGCAGCAACCGTTGGTGAGGAAGCAATAACTCTTGAAGATGTTTATGAGCCTTACCTTATGCAGATCGGTTATCTTAGCCGCACTCCCAGAGGAAGGGTCGTAACCAGAATGGCATATGAGCATCTTGGCCTGCCCTACTCTCCGCAAAAGACAAAATCAACCGAGCAGACCACTTTTGATTTTTAATATGAGGTATTTATGGATAAGCTGAAAATCGTTGTTCTTGATGCGGCCTCTATCGGCTCGGATATTGACTTTTCTATTTTTGAAGAATGTGGCTCCGTAACTGTCTATCAATCAACCACACAGGAGGAATTTCCGCAAAAAGCAGGCGACGCTGATGTGATAGTACAAAACAAATACAAGCTGAATAAGGAAAGTTTGATTCACGCCAAAAAACTGAAGCTTGTTGCAGAGGCGGCAACGGGATTTGACAATATTGACGTTGAATATTGCCGTGAGCACGGAATAGCCGTCACCAATGTTCCCGGCTATTCAACAGAATGTGTTGCACAGCTGACTGTTGCTATGGCACTTCAGCTGATAATGCACCTGCCGGAATACACAAGCTTTGTTTCAAGCGGTGCTTACACTGCCTCCGGCATTGCAAACAGGCTAACACCAACGTTTCATGAGCTGTGCGGTAAAACTTGGGGAATAGTCGGTCTTGGAAATATCGGCAGAAAGGTTGCAGAAATTGCAAAAGCCTTTGGCTGCAGGATAATTGCTTGTAAAAGGCAGGCTGTTTGTGACATAGAGTGCACCGATATTGACACTCTTTGCAGGGAATCGGATATTATATCTCTGCACACACCCCTCAGTGACAGTACACGTGGTATGGTAGGAGAGAGACAGCTTTCTCTTATGAAAAAGGACGCAATTCTCATAAATGTTGCCCGTGGCGCCGTGGTTGACGAATCTGCCGTTGCAAATGCAATACTTAGCGGCAAGCTTGCCGGTTTTGGATGTGATGTTTATTCCCTCGAGCCTTTTCCGCACACTCATCCATATTCAAAGATTGCCTCTCTGCCGAATGTCTGTATGACGCCCCACATTGCTTGGGGTGCATTTGAAACAAGGACACGTCTTATTTACGAAATGAAAGAAAACATTGCCGCATATTTGCGAGGAGAAAAAAGGAACAGAGTTGATCTGAAATAGATTCATCACCGGGAATCATTCATTCGATAGTATAAAAATATCCCCAAGGCAATTTGCCTTGGGGATATTTTTATACTATTTACAAGAGCTTCGGCTTGAAAACATTTGTGCAATAATTTAATGTGCCGAGCTCAATTAAGCATCTTGGCAAAATTATTTGCTTGCAGATGTGTAGTACTTGTTGAGAACTTCTCTTGCAGCAGTTACGTTAGCCTCAAATGCCTCTGCGCTTACATCATAGTAACCGTCGAACGCATCTGTTGTACTGAATGCTGTCTTGTAGAACTCTGTACCGTCAGGATTTGTCATACCCATTGCAACGAAGGAAGAAGCGGGAACCTGACCGCCCTGAGCGATAGACTCAACAATGTAGTTACGGTCGAAGAGGAGGCCGATTGCCTTACGGATCTCTGCCTGAGCCTTTTCTGCTTCAACACCTGTGAGTTTGCTCTCTGCGGGAAGGATCTTCTCGTTTACATTCCAGCATACATAGTATGTACCGATCTGACCTGCTACTACAAACTCGTTAGCATATTCAGCCTTGAGATTCTTGATCTCGTTTGTAGGAACATCGTCGATAAGGAGCCATGTGCCGTTCTTGAAGTTTGTGAGCATATTGTTTGCATCATCAGAGAGGTGGCACTTGATCGTGTTCATTGTTACATCAGCAGCACCGTAGTAGTTCTCATTCTTTGAGAGAGTGATAACGCTGTTGTGCTCCCAAGCAGACATTGTGTAAGGACCGTTGCAAACATATGTTGCGGGATCTGTTGCCCAAGACTCGTTAGCAACTGTATCCTTGTGTACAGGATAGTAGGTGGGGAATGCAAGAAGCTCGTTCCAGTAGTTAACTGCGTTAGAAAGTGTAACTGTGAGAGTCTTAGCATCAACTGCCTCAACTGCGAGAGCTGCACCTTCCTTGCCCTCAGCAACATCTGCGTAGCCCTTAACTACCTCAAACATGTAGCCATAGTCTGCACCAAGTTCTGCAGAAGCCGCACGGTTCCAAGCATATACGAAGTCCTCAGCTGTGAGGTCGTCGCCGTTGCTCCACTTAAGACCATCCTTAAGTGTGTATGTGTATGTAACTGTTCCGTCTTCGTTAGCTACACCCTCAGAAAGCTCTGTTGCAAGGTCAGCAACGATAACAAGCTTTCCGGATTCATCCTGTGCCCACTTTGCAAGGCCGGAGAACAAATGAGCAAGCATTGTTGCGCCGTCAACTGCAGAGTTAAGAGCAGGATCAAGAGAAGCAGGCTCAGAAGCGAGACATACGTCGATAGCATCAGCGCCGCCTTCAACTGTAGAATTCATGAAATACTTGTAGCCGAGAGGGTTAGAATAGAAGCCCTTAACAGAATCGTCGATCATGTAAAGGTCTGTGTAGAAATACAGAGGAACGATACAGCCTGTATCCATGAGCATATCCTCTGCCATGTGCATCAGCTTATAACGAGTGTCGTTATCTGTGCAGGACTTGATTGTAGAGATAAGAACGTCGTAGGTCTGTGCCCATGTGCCGTTCTCAACCTTTGTCTCATAGCCAAGAGCTGTGAGGTCGAGGTTGTACATTGCGAGATCCTTGTGAGCACCCTTGCCGAACTGAACGTCGTTGTTACCGAAGCCACTGGTCCACATATCGAGGAAGCAGATCGGATCGTTGTAGTCAGCAAGCCAACCGTTACGAGCGATAGAATAATCGCCGTTCTTACGTGTCTCAAGGAATGTGTTCCACTCCTGGTTCTCAAGATTCATAGTAATACCTGCGTTCTTGAGAGCAGCCTGGAGGTATTCACCGATAGCCTTGTGGCTGTCGCTGGTGTTATAGAGATAAGTCAGTGTGGGGAAAGCGCCTTTTGCGGAATCGTCTCCTGCAGGGGTCTTGCCGTCATCCTTGCCGCAAGCAAAGAGGCTGAGCAGCATTACACTTACGATAAGAAGCGATAAAAACTTTTTCATGTTTCTCTTTCCTTTCGAAAATTAGAATTTTATTTCAAAATCATCGGCAAAAGTATTGCACAACCTTTTGCCAACAAAAATTGAACTGAAGTGTGGTGTCAGTTTGCCTTGTCAACATGGTGACAGGCAACAAAATGTCCATTTGAAACCTCTTTGAATTCAGGCATAGAAGCTGCGCACTCTTCTGTTGCATAAGGACAACGGGTGCGGAAAGGGCAGCCCGAAGGAGCATTGAGGGGACTGGGAATATCACCTTCAAGCGCAATGCGCTGGTTTGCGCGCGCAATTTTTGGATCCGGAACCGGCACGGCAGACATAAGCGCCTTTGAATAAGGATGCAGAGGATGATTATATATCTCATCAGAATCTGCAAGCTCTACCATTTTTCCAAGATACATAACAGCTATTCTGTCACTGATATGTCTTACAACAAGCAGGTCGTGAGCTATAAACAGATAAGAAAGACCCATCTTGTCCTGCAGCTCGTCAAACATATTGATGACCTGCGCCTGGATTGAAACGTCAAGTGCAGAGACAGGCTCATCACACACAATAAAATCGGGATTTATAGCAAGCGCTCTTGCAATTCCAATTCTCTGACGCTGACCGCCGGAAAATTCGTGTGCATAGCGCGAGGCGTGTTCGCTGTTTAGTCCAACACTGCCCATAAGCTCAAGGATCTTATCCTCACGCTCTTTGCGGTTTTGATAGAGCTTATGTATATCAAGAGGCTCACCTATGATATCTGAAACCGTCATTCTCGGATTAAGCGAAGAATAAGGATCCTGGAAAACCATAGCTGCTTTTTTGCGAAATTCTTTTACATCGCTTTTGGTAACGATCTTCTTACCATTATAAAAGATCTCACCGGCCGTTGGTTTATAAAGATGAAGAAGCGTGCGGCCTACGGTTGTTTTTCCGCATCCCGATTCTCCAACAAGACCCAACGTTTCACCCTTTTTAATTGAGAATGAAACACCGTCAACAGCCTTCAGCGGTTTTGTTTTGAACATTCCTACGTTGATATTGAAATATTCTTTAAGACCTTTTACCTCAACAAGGGGAGTATCACCGGTGGAGGCTTGCACTTCTTCGTTCTTATTTTTAAGATCACTCATTGGTCTCACCCTCCACTTCTTCGGATTTTTCTTCTTCACTGAGCACTATGCTTCCGTCCTCAACGCCATTTTTGATGTTCATCCAGCAGGCAGCTCGATGATCACCGTTTATATCAAGAGGCTCGGCACGCTTTGTGAGGCATATCTTCATTGCCCGGTCACATCTGGGGGCAAAGGGACAGCCCGAAGGCATATTGAGAAGGTCTATCGGTGTACCGGTGATAGGCTGCAGAGGAGAACCGTCGCTATTGACTGTTGGAATTGAACGCATAAGTCCCTTTGTATATTCATGAGAGGGATTATAGAATATCTCATCTGCGGTTCCCTGCTCACAAATGCCGCCTGCGTACATAACTATGACTTCATCACACATCTGGGCAACAACACCAAGATCATGCGTGATCATGATAATAGCCATTCCCAGCTCTTTCTGAAGTGAATTCATAAGCTCCAGTATCTGCGCCTGGATAGTAACGTCAAGTGCAGTTGTAGGCTCATCGGCAATAAGAATATCCGGCTCGCAGGCAAGTGCCATTGCAATTACTATACGCTGACGCATACCTCCCGAAAACTCAAAGGGATATTGCTTCATTCTTTTTTCCGGCTCGTTTATATTAACTAATTTGAGCATTTCTACTGCACGCTCATATGCCTGTTTTTTATTTCGGTTTGTATGGAGAAGTATAGCCTCCATAAGCTGATGACCGATAGTATATGTGGGATTGAGAGATGTCATTGGGTCCTGGAAGATAATCGATATCTTGTTTCCGCGAATGGTTCTCATAACCTTTTCACCAGCGCCAACAAGCTCTGTACCGTCAAATTTAATAGATGATGAGGGGTCTATTTTAGCAGTCGAGGCAAGGATCTGCATAATTGAATATGCAGTTACCGATTTTCCCGAACCGGATTCGCCAACAATGCCAAGGACCTTTCCTCTTTCAAGGTTGAATGATACGCCGTTAACAGCCTTAACTTCACCTGCATCGGTAAAGAAGGATGTACGTAAATTTTTAACTTCAAGTAATGCCATTTTTAGACCTTCCTTTCTTAACCGTTAAGCTTGGGGTCAAAGGCATCGCGCATACCGTCGCCCAGAAGGTTCAAGGACAAAACGATCAAAGAGATAACTACAGCAGGAATTACAAGTCGATAGGGATATGACATAATTCCGTTAAGTGCGTCAGAAGCAAGTGAACCAAGCGAGGGCATGGGCGCATTTACGCCAAGGCCGAGGAAGGAGAGAAAGCTTTCGGTAAATATTGCGCTGGGTATTTGAAGCGCAGTTGAAATAATGATAACACTTATGCAGTTTGGAACAAGATGCTTGCGAATGATCCAGCTGCTCTTTGCGCCCGATGCACTTGCAGAGAGAACATATTCCTGCTCACGAAGAGAGAGGATCTGACCTCTGATGAGACGGGACATTGACACCCAATAAAGCAGGCCAAATACGATAAACAAGCTTATCATATTGATACCGAGAGACTCAAGAATAGTCCCCTGGATAGCTCCGCTGAGAACCTGCTTCAGCACTGATGCAAGCAAAATTACCATAAGCATATCAGGAAGTGAATAAATAATATCAACGATACGCATTATAACAAGGTCAACTATTCCTCCGCAGTAGCCGGCAATAGAACCTATAAGCATACCAATAATAAGCACTATGATACTTGCAAACAGACCAACCGCAAGAGAAACTCTCATTCCGTAAACAACACGGATAAGATAGTCACGGCCGTGGTCATCTGTTCCGAAAATATGCGGGAATACCTTTTCACCGTTTGCTATTCTTTCAAGCTCTGTTTCACCGTACTGGAAGGGAGCAAGATTATTATAGCTGTCATCCATTCTTCCAAAATCATCCATACTCAGCATCTGGTCATAGCCGTATGGCCAGAACATAGGAAGAAAGATACAGGTGAGTGTTAAAAAGATTATTATAAACAGGCTTGCGGTTGCAACCTTGTTTTTAAGCAGACGCTTCATTCCGTCCTTAAAGAAGGTGGAAGAGGGGCGCATTTGAACCATATATTCCTTTTCTGCCTCTGAAGCCGGGAGAAAAGAATCAACATCAATGTGCATAGACATAAACTTTTTCATTTCATTCTCTCCTTACTCCAAATTGATTCGTGGGTCAACCACTTTATAAAGAATATCGCCAACAAGATTCATAATAACTATAAGCGATGCAAGGACAATAGTTGTGCCCATAAGCAGAGAATAATCACGACCTGTGATACTGTTTACAAAAGCACGGCCGATGCCGGGAACTGCAAATATCTGCTCAACAACAAGAGAACCTGTAACGATGTAAGCAAGCATTGGGCCAAAATATGTAATAACGGGAATCAAGGAATTTTTGAGAGCGTGACCGAAGATGATCTTTGTTTTAGAAACGCCCTTAGCCTTAGCTGTCCTTATATAGTCCTGCCCAAGAACGTCCAGCATCGAAGAACGTGTAAGACGTGTGATATAAGCTGTAGGATACAGCGCAAGGGTTATAATCGGAAGCACAAGACCCGCCGCAGTCTCGCCGTTTGCCGGAAAGATTGGGAAGGACACAGCAAAGGTCAACAGCAAAATGGAGCCCATGATGAAAGAAGGCATAGACACAAATGCCGTTGTGATAACCATTATAAGACGGTCAATAAACTTATTTCGGCGAAGTGCCGCTATAGAGCCGAGAACAACTCCGGAAACAAGCGCAATCACAGCTGCAATAATACCAAGCTTAGCTGAGGTCTTCATTCCGTCACCTATTATATCTATAACATCACGTCCGCGCTGCTTGATAGATGGGCCAAAATCAAATTTTGTAACAATATCCTTCAGATATGTAACATACTGCTCCGGAAGAGGCTTATCAAGACCGTATTTTGCTTCAAGAGCCGCCTTTGCCTGTTCAGAAATAGCCTTTTCTGCATTAAAAGGTCCGCCCGGGATAGCGTGCATGACGAAGAATGTTACCGTGATAACTACCCAAACAGTCAGAATAGCCAGAAGGATTCGCTTAGCTATATATATGAGGGTTTTTGTGTTCATAGGATAGATCCTTTCCTTTCTTTTACCCGTATAAATCATGTAAAACAAACAAGATCGCGGGAAATTGTCTATTATGATTGCCGTGAGGAATCAATCATTCCGCAGTGTGCGGAATGGCAAAAGGGGTACCCCTTTTAAAAAAATTGCATTATTGTATATAGTATAACATAAAACAATAGAAGTTGCAAGAACAAATCAAAGGAAATGACAAAAAATTCATCAATTTTACGATTTTTGTTCAAATTTGCAATTTTGCTTTTCTCAAAACTCAAAACTGCTCTCACAAAAACTCCTTATTTAACAAGAAAAAAATTTCATTTTAATACTTTATCTATAATCTTTCAATATTTTACTAATTTTTATGATAAATGATTTTCTTGAGAATGTTTTTTAATTTTTTGTAAACAAGACAATCAGTTTCTTGACAAAATTGAATTTATATGATATCATTTTGATATCACATTGGGAGGTGAACAAGATGAAAGAAAAAATTTTGACAAACAAAAAACACGGAATGGCAGTTATGCTGTTCACTATTTTACTTTACGCCATAGGAATTGCCGGCGTAATTTGGGGTGCCGTAACACTTGAAAACGGCGGTTCTCCCCTTATATTTATAATATGTATGTTCTACATCTGCGTTGGCTGGATACCATTTCTGGGTCTGAGAGTTTTAAAGCCGCAGGAAGCACTTGTTCTCACACTTTTCGGCAAATACATAGGAACTATAAAGGGTGACGGATTTTTCTATGTAAACCCGTTCTGCACAAGCGTTAATCCCGCTGCAACCACAGAGCTTAACCAAAGCGGAGACGTTAAAAAGGTATCTGCCGGGGTTTCGGCTTCAATAAACGGCATCACAACCACACAGGCAGCAATACCCAACAAAAAAATATCTCTTAAAATTATGACTCTCAACAACAACCGCCAAAAGATAAACGATTGTCTCGGAAACCCGGTTGAGATAGGAATTGCTGTCACATGGCGCATTATCGACACAGCAAAGGCGGTTTTCAATGTTGATAATTATAAAGAATTTCTTTCTCTCCAATGCGACACTGCCCTTCGCAATATAGTTCGCATATATCCCTATGATGTTGCGCCCGGCATAGACACAACCGGTGACGGTCTCGCAGACGACGGCAGCCTTCGCGGTTCAAGCGAGATAGTTGCCCAAAGAATAAAAGACGAGATCCAATCGAGAGTAAACGAGGCCGGGATCGAGATAGTTGAAGCAAGGATCACCTATCTTGCCTATGCAACAGAGATCGCCGCTGTTATGCTTCAAAGGCAGCAGGCCTCTGCTATTATTGACGCAAGGAAAATGATAGTTGACGGTGCCGTTGGCATGGTGGAAATGGCTCTTGAAAGGCTGAATGAAAGAGGAACTGTTCAGCTTGACGAAGAAAGAAAGGCGGCAATGGTCTCAAATCTTCTTGTGGTTCTTTGCGGAAATCGCGACGCGCAACCAATAGTAAATTCAGGAAGCTTATATTGATATGAATGAAAACGGTAAAAAACAGATCCCACTCAGGCTCTCAGAAAAGCTTTACAGTGCCATTGCGGCTTGGGCTGAAGATGATTTCAGATCTGTAAACGGTCAAATAGAATATCTGCTGACAGAATGTGTTAAGCAGAGAAAGAAAAACGGAAAATATGTATCCGAGGAGCTTGATACCCCTTTGGAGATAGATATTAAATAAAAAATGCAGGCTGATATATATCGGCCTGCATTTTTTATTTAAAGCTTTCGGGCAAAAACTCATCGGGTATGGTTTTTTCAACATAACCGTAAAGCGTTTCCATACTGAACGCACCGTTAAGCTGTGCCCCGTGAGCCAAAGCAAGCTCAGCGGTATAATCCTCAAGCTTATAAAGCTTTAAGCTGTCTCTTGTCATACTGTAATGGCACATCATTGGAACAAGAAGCGGTTCTTCTATATGGGCGTCACCGTTTTCGTCCTTAACAATATCAAAGGTAAGTATGCCTCCAACCATATAGTAGCTGTATAGCATCGTTGAAAGGCAGTTGCCCAGAGAATAAGCGCAGAGTGTTTTGTTCCCTCCCTGCCCCTCTATCCATTCCACAGGCTGAAGGTTGTGAGAATGAGTACCTATTATAGCATCCACCCCAAGATCGGCAAGATGCTTTGCATATCTCTTTTGATATGAGTTTGGTTCAAAGGCGTTTTCTGTTCCCCAGTGCATAGAAACGATTATGATATCCGCTTTCTGCTCTTTAGCAAGCCCAACCTGCCTTGTCATAACCGCTTCATTGGCATATGGTATAAGAAGCTCACTATTGGCACTCAGTGCATTTTTGTGCTTGTCGTTTATCATTGAAATATATGAAAGAAGGGCTATTTTTACGCCGTCTTTCTCAATAAATCTTATACTGTCATAATCGGATTTTGTATATCCTCCGATAAATGTGATCTTATGTTCATCTGCTTTTGATGCCCAATAATCAATAGAGTTTCTGAGCCCCTGCTCTCCCATATCAAGCATATGGTTGTTTGCAATGTTTATAATGTCAAAGCCCACCTCAGCAAGGTCATCTCCAACCTCCCCCGGAGCATTGAAATCCGGATATCCTGAAATTTTATATCCCTCGCCGGCAACCGGTGTTTCGTGATTTATATAAGAAAGATCTGCGCTTTCGATAATATCAGAAATTCCCGAGAACATATCCGCAAAACGGTATTCTACTTTTTTTCCGGTTGAAGAAGCATAAAGTGCCGCATGATTTTTGGCATCGGTGAATACCGCCTCGTGAATGATATTGTCACCTGCAGCGGCGAAACTGAGCCGTGTTTCGCCAAAAACCTCTTTTTCGCCGGGAATATGAAGTTCAAGGGTCTGATCCTGCTTTATCATATCATCAGCACCCGCTCTCTCATTTATCTTTTCGCAAGAGGAAAGCAGGGCTATCAGCATAAAAATAGCAATTAGAATTTTTGTTTTGATATGCATCATAACACCTCTCTTTATATGCAACAGTATATCATAAAATACGTTTAAAAGCAATATAATTTATAAATTTTTATAATGCCGCCCGATTTTGACAAAATCCTCATGGCTGCGGTGCTACAATATTAAAAAAAAGGAGTTTTAAAATGGAAAAGGATTTATTTTTATCTGAATACGATGAAGAAAAAAACTGCATTACTCTAAGGCTATGCGGAGAAATAGATCATCACAGCTCAGCAGTGATGCGGCATAAGATAGATGAAATGCTGCTGATGATGCAGCCAAAAAGACTTTATTTGGATCTTTCCACAGTTGATTTTATGGACAGCTCTGGGCTTGGTCTTATAATGGGTCGTTATTCGCTAATGGAAAGATTAAACGGAGAAACAATTCTTCTTGAACCCACAGAAAGAATAAAAAAAATACTGACTCTTGCAGGAATGGACAAAAGAATAAGAATTGAAAAAAGAAAGGTAAAGGCAAATGAGAAAAAATAAAAATATAGTAAATCAAATGAAAATCAGTTTCCCTTCCCTCTCTGTAAACGAATCAACTGCCAGAGCGGTCGTTGCCGCCTTTGTCGCACAGGCAGACCCAACCGTATCCGAGCTTGCTGATATAAAATGTGCAGTTTCCGAGGCGGTGACAAACTCTGTCTTTCACGGATATCCCGACACTATCGGGGATATATACATATCGGTACAGATTTTTGAAGGCAGACTTTTGCGAATCGAAATTAAAGATAAGGGCAAGGGCATTGAGGATGTTCAAAAAGCTATTGAACCCCTTTTCACAACAGCCCCCGAAAGCGAAAGAAGCGGTCTTGGATTTACAGTGATGCAAAGCTTTACAGACAAGATGAACGTACGCTCAAAGCCTGAAAAAGGAACGAGCGTTGTGCTCTTCAAACAGCTCAGAAGTAAAAATCAGGCTGAATGATTCCGATAGTTTTTTTCGGAGGTGAAATATTATTTGGCAGAAAACTTATTTGAATGTGAAAAAAACAAAGGCTTTTCAAAAAACACCGAGCTTATACGGCTGGCTCAGTCGGGAGACGAAGCTGCCGCAAGTGAGCTTATTTCCTCAAACACCGGCCTTGTGAGAAGCATCGCATACAAATTCAGAGACAGAGGCATAGAATTTGAAGATCTGGTTCAGATAGGCACGATCGGTATGCTAAAAGCGATTCGCAGCTTTGACCTTACAAGAGGAACTGTTTTTTCAACATATGCTGTGCCGCTTATCATTGGTGAAATAAGGCGTTATCTGAGAGACGACGGAATAATAAAGGTGAGCCGCGGATATAAAAAGCTTGGAGTTCAGCTTTTAAAATGTAAAAACGACATCATGTCAAATGAGGGGCGCGAGCCTCACATTGACGAGCTTGCCTCCTTGTGCGGCGTAAGCGTTTCCGAAGCCGCCATTGCGCTTGACGCTATAACACCGGTTTCATCTCTTTCGGATTCGGTTTACGGAGAGGACGGCATGACGCTTGAAGGCACTATTGCTGATGACGATAGCACCACAGAAATGGAAAGACTGTGCGAGAACATCGCACTATCTCAGGCAATTTCAAAAATGCAGCCACTTTGGAAAAAAATAGTTTTGCTAAGATATTACCGTGATTATACACAACAGCAGACCGCACTGGCTCTTGGTCTATCGCAGGTAAAAATATCAAGAGAGGAAAAAAAGATATTTGCTTTTCTCAGAGGCGAGCTTGCTTAAAATAAAAAATCAGCGATTTTGGAATCGCTGATTTTTTATTTTTCATCTTTTCAAAATAATTTCTTTTTCATACGTATCTATTTCATCGAACCGCTTCTCGGTAGATTGAACTCGGTTATCAGTACAGAATTTTGCACAAACATATTTTTCGATCAAACTTGTGAGAATAACAGAAGATATTCTTAAGTACATAGATATAAAAACCTATATTGCAAAAAAACATTGAAAAAAGCAGAAGATTATGTTATACTATTATCACAATAAAAGCATCGGAGAAATATCGGAGAAATAAATGAAAGGCTTAAAAACTATCTATATTTGCGAAGAATGTGAATACAAAAGCCCCAAATGGATGGGAAAATGCCCTGCGTGCGGAGCTTGGAACTCCTTTCAGGAGGATGTTGTTATGGAGGAGGCAAAGTCGGCCACACCAAAGCGGATCTCTATGAACGGAACGGAATCATCAAACAGAACGGTTAAATTTGACGATCTTGAGCTTCCTTCATATATGCGATCGGAAACAGGTCTTTGTGAGCTTGACAGAGTTCTTGGAGGCGGGCTTGTTCACGGATCGGTGGTTCTGCTTTCAGGTGAGCCAGGCATAGGCAAATCAACGCTCCTCATGCAAATATCCGATTCTCTCGGAAAAACAGATGCCCATGGCAAAGAGAGAAATGTTCTTTATATTTCGGGAGAGGAATCCGGCGGTCAGCTTAAGCTGAGAGCAAAGAGGCTTGGTATCGACGGAAAAAATCTTCATGTGCTGACAGAAACAAACATCGAGAATATTCTTTCCGAAATATCAAAGCTGAAGCCTGATGTTGTTATAATCGACTCAATTCAAACGGTTTACAGCGATAGAATGACTAGTGCTCCCGGCAGCACCACACAAATAAAAGAATCGGCCCTTGCCTTTATCAATCTTGCAAAATCTGCGGGAATTTCTATGCTCCTTGTAGGTCATGTAAATAAAGAAGGGGGCATCGCAGGTCCAAAGGTGCTTGAGCATATGGTTGACGCCGTTCTTTATTTTGAGGGTGAACGTCATCAGTCTTACAGGATAATAAGAGCTATCAAAAACCGCTTTGGGTCAACAAACGAGATAGGCGTCTTTGAAATGACAGACAAGGGTCTTGAGGAGGTCGAAAACCCCTCTCAGATGCT
The DNA here is from genome assembly GCA_045587665.1 of Eubacteriales bacterium. Taxonomy (GTDB): domain Bacteria; phylum Bacillota; class Clostridia; order Oscillospirales; family CAG-272; genus SIG710. Next base: position 7,658 of record JAZNCT010000012.1, on the reverse strand, counting down.
TCTTGCAGGCAGGCCGAAAAATGTTCCCGGCAACTGCGCCGTTTGCACAATGGAGGGCACACGTCCCATTATTGCCGAGATACAGGCTTTGGTGGCTCAAACCACCTTCCCTGCCCCAAGACGTGCAGCAAACGGCATCGACTATAACAGAATGTGTCTGATACTTGCTGTTCTCGAAAAAAGGCTGGGGCTCAAATTCTATCAAAGCGACGTTTATATGAATGTTATAGGTGGTATGCGCCTTGATGAGCCTGCCTCAGATGTTGCCGTTGCTCTATCTATGGTATCAAGCCTCAGCGACCGGATTATTCCCGACGATGTTATAGCAATCGGTGAACTTGGACTTTCGGGCGAATGTCGTTCGGTTTCAAATATAGAAACAAGAATTCAGGAGGCAGCCCGTCTTGGCTTCACAAAAGCCATAATTCCCTATCGGAATATCGAAAAAAGAAAGCTTTCTTTGAGCGGAATAGAGCTTATACCTATAAAAAGTATTTATGAGGCACTGAGTGTTATGAAAAAGAAGGAAGATCAATAAGCTGCTATGGAATTTAAAAATTTAAGAGTAAAAGATATATATTCTGTTATGTCCTTCCAATCTAAAAATGCAAAATGGATACATAATTCTAAAACAGCCTGCCACCTTCAGGTAATGATTCACGGAAAGGCGATTCATGATTTTGGAGACAGAAAGCTAACTATCACAGATAACTGCATTTATTTTTTAAATAAAAACGAAGAACATAGAGTTGAAATTTTCAAATGTGGCGAAGCGATCTCTTCAATGTCTATCAACTTTTCCACCTATGAACCGATTGAAACACCAAGCTTTTGTATCAAGCTGAACAACATTTCTGAAATAATCAATCTTTTTGAGAAGATCAGGATACATAAATCAATTTCTTCAAAAGGTGATATTATGGCGCTCAGCTATTTTTACAGGCTTTGCTCAATATATGAATCTGCAAGAGAAAAGGAATATTCTCCAAAGGACAGAAGAATAACAGACGCCGCAGACTATATAGATCTGAACTTTTCGTCAAAGAGCTGTCTGGATGATGCCGCAGACCTCAGCAAGGTGTCAAGGAGAAGATTCAACGAGTTGTTTAAAAAACAGCTGGGCATAACGCCAAACAAATATCTCACTTCAAAACGAATCGGATATGCAAGGCAGCTTCTTAATGACGGGGTTATTTCTCTTTCTGAAATTGCCGAAAGCTGCGGTTTTAGCGACATTTATTATTTCAGTAAGGTTTTTAAAGCAGAAACCGGTGTCAGTCCAAACAAATACAGGCACAATAATTTATAAAAAACGGGATGAGTCAATTGCTCATCCCATTTTTTTATAAACAAAGCTTCTTTCTGATTTTTCATCGGTCTTTCGAATAAAACCCAAACGGCAAAGAAGCTTAAGTGCCGCATATGCGCCATAAGATCTAAGACCGGAAAGCTTCATATACTGTGAGGCTATAAAGCTCTCAGGAAGTTCCGGCGGCAAAAAGCATTTATAATCCTCTGCTCCGCAAAAACAAACATCATCAATAAGAGAAAGCGGAAAACGTTCATATCTTTTTGAATGAAGCTTTCTGTTTTTTCCATATTTACCGAGGAATCTGTATTCTTCCTCCTCAAGGAGCAAAAATATAATTTTGAGCCGCTTGTTTTCAAGATATTCGCAAAGATATATCCAATCTCTCAAAACGTCCTTTGGCAGGAACTTTTTGGGAGATCTTTTCTTTGAGACCACTTCTCCGCTTTCTTCTTCAAGCCAAACGCACCATTTTATATGGGGCAAAGGCCTTACCACTGTTACAGAATAATCTGTTTTTTCAAGATAATATTTAATTTTATCCCTTAAAGGATAAAAGCTTCCGCTTTGAACTTCTATTATTTCATCTTCTCTCAGAATATCTGCAACATAGTCTCCCACGCTCTGCTCGTGTTTGGTTTTATCAGGCTCAAAAAAGTTTTTTATTATGCGATGCAGTCTTTTTTCTTTATAAGTGCCAATATTCTCTCGCAAAGACCTATCAAAAGAGAGCTCCTCTCTTATACATATCTCAAATCTGAGCTTATCGGATATATTCATGTTGCTATACCCGCAAACTGATTACTATAGAGCTTTGAATATTCTCCGCCCAGTTGGAGAAGCTCCTCGTGACTTCCACTTTCGGCTATGACACCGTCTCTGAGAACTATTATAACATCAGCATCTCTTATGGTTGAAAGCCTGTGAGCAATTATCAGTGAAGTCCTGTTTTTCATAAGATTTACCATTGCCTGCTGAATGTGCATCTCGGTTCTTGTATCAACAGATGAAGTTGCCTCGTCAAGTATCAGTATTTTGGGGTCGGCAAGCACAGCCCTCGATATGGCAAGCAGCTGACGCTGTCCCTGGGAAAGATTTGATCCCGCTTCACTTAGCTCTGTTTCATATCCCAGAGGCAAACGCTCTATAAATCTGTCGGCGTTTGAAGTGTGAGCAGCTCTCTTTATATCCTCGTCACCTGCCTCTGTGTTGCCGTATTTTATATTAGTTTTAATGGTGTCACAGAAAAGAACAGTATCCTGAAGAACTATGGCAATGGCCTTTCTCAATGTCTTTTTAGGTATCTCGGTTATATCAACACCGTCAATTTTTATCTCCCCGCTGTCTATCTCATAGAATCTTGTCAACAGATTTACTATTGTGGTTTTTCCGGATCCTGTTGCACCAACAATGGCGATCTTCTGCCCCGGCTTCACTTCAAGATTCAGATTTTGTAAAACCTTTTTTCCGGGAACATAGGAGAAATCAACATTTTTGAACAGTATCTCTCCCCTCATGTTTTCGGTATCAAAATCAAGCTTGCCTTCATCTATCTCATCTTTACTGTCCATTATCTCAAATATTCGCTCAGCCGCCGCAAGCGCCGTGAGAATCGCCGAATACTGATTTGCTATCTGATTGATAGGATGCGTAAACTTTTTTGAATACTGAAGCATTGCCTGAATATCACCAAAGGTTATGCCCATTCCTCTGATAGCCATAAATCCGCCTGCACCTGCAATGAGCACATACTGAAAATTTCCCAGAAAATTCATAACAGGTCCCATAACCGAGCCCCAGACTCTTGCCGAAATGCTGTTTTTGCGCAACGCTTCGCTTTCTGCTGCAAAATTTTCAACAGCCTTTTCCTCTTTTCCGTATGCAACAACGGTTTTATATGAGGTCACCATTTCTTCAACCTCTCCGTTCAGCCTTCCAAGCAGCTTTTGCTGGCGAATAAAATATTTGCGCATGAACTTGGCAAGATTTGTCGATACTAATATGGTGATCGGTATTGTCAAAACTGCAATAATAGTTATCTGCCAACTGTAATAGATCATCATAGAAAATGCGCCAACAAGGGTTATTATGCTCGAAAAAAGCATTGTTATCGACTGTGACACCGCATTTGAAACATTCTCAACATCGTTTGTCATTCTCGACATGATATCGCCATGCCTATGGTTATCAGTATAGCTTATAGGCAGGCGAGATATTTTTTTAAAAAGGTCGTTTCTCATAATAAAGACCGTGGACTGCGAAAGCTTTGCTGAGAGAATTCCCTGAATAAAATATAACACAGAGCTTGCGGCAAAAATAACAGCCATTATTATCAGATATTTTGTTAGGCTATCAAAATCCACAGTGGTCACCTTGCCCTCTATCTTAAAGGTATCTATTGCCTTTTGCTGAAAGAAGGGGCCAAGAAGATCTATCACCGTAACCATGACCATTATCGCAAGAAGCGTAAACAATATTGCACTGCTCTTTCCTATATATCTGAAGAGTCTTGCAATAGTTTTCTTTGCATTTTTAGGTTTTTGAACGTTGATTCGGGCATTCATAGGCCCTCCTCCGGGTCTCCCCCCCACAGGCGGTCTTCCCATTTGCGGACCTCTGTTATTCATTTACGCCACCTCCGTTCTTGATCTGTGAATCATATATATCCTTGTATGTCTCGCTTATTTTAATCAGCTCGTCATGGGGCGCACAGTGCTTTATCGTTCCATCCTCTATAACTGCAATTCTGTCTGCTTCTCTAACCGATGCAATGCGCTGAGCAATCATGATAACGGTCGTATCCTTCATTTTTTCGTGAAGAGCTGTGCGCAGCTTTGCCTCAGTTGCAAGGTCAAGGGCACTTGTTGCGTCATCGAAAATCAGTATTTCCGGCTTTCTCACAACACCTCTTGCAATCGAAAGCCTTTGCTTTTGTCCGCCGCTGAGCGATGCACCCTTCTCTGCTATAAAGCTATCGTAGCCCTCAGGCATATGCTCGATAAAGTCCCTTGCCTGTGCGGTTTCGGCAGCTTCCATTATTTCTTCAAGAGTCGCATCCTCTTTTCCCCACTTTATGTTGTTTGCCACAGTATCAGAAAAAAGCTCGCTTTTTTGCATCACAAAGCTGATTTTATTTCTCAGTGCCGAAAGCTTATATTCCTTTACGTCAATTCCGTCAACGGTCACTTTACCACCTGTAGGGTCGTAAAATCTGGGCACAAGACTCACAAGCGAGGTCTTTCCACATCCGGTTGAACCGATAACAGCAAGAGTTTCACCGCGCTTTATCTGCAGATTTATGTTGTGAAGAACAGGTCTTCCCTTTGTTCCGGGATAGCTGAAGCTCACATTTTCAAAAGAAACAGCAATATCATTTTCAGTCTTATCTCTATCACCGCTTTTGATAGTGGGCTCAGAATCCATTATCTCGTTTATTCTCTTGCCCGAGGCAATAGCTCTTGAAATAGACTGAAACATCATAGTAACCATCATTATTGACATTATAACCTGAGTTACATAGGTTATTCCCGCCATAACAGTTCCAACACTCATTCCCGCAATTCCGCCGCTTATGTCTATACCGCCAATGAGAATAATGGCTATAATAGCGAAATTCTGAATGATATTGAGAACGGGATGTATAAAGGCCATAAGTTTCATAACCCTGAGATTTATATCCTTCAGCTCGCAGTTTGCAGTCATAAATCTGTTTGTTTCATAGTCTTCTCTGACATAAGCCTTTACGACCCTTGCTCCGCTGACATTTTCCTGAACAACAGAATTCACCCTATCAAGCTTTCTCTGAACAACGCTGTAAAGGGGCACCGACTTTGATAGCACCAAAATAAGAGTTGCAAGAAGAAGAGGCAATGAGCAAAGAAGAACTATTCCAAACTTGAGATTAAGCGATAGGAGCATAAAAGTTCCGCCTATGAGAAACATTGGCGAACGGATACACATACGAAGCACCATTTCAACAAGCTCGATAAGCATTGTGATATCGTTTGTCATTCGGGTTACAAGAGAACCTGTTGTAAATTTGTCGGTCTGCTCTATTGAAAGTGACATAACTCTCCTATAGGCATCACAGCGCAGATCGTGGCCAAAGCCCTGGGAAGCTCTTGCCGCAGTATAAGCACAAAGTGTTCCCACAAATCCCCCAAGTAGAACTATCACCAGCATAAGCACACCAAAGGTTATTATGATATTCATCCTGGTAAAATCCAATCCGTGTATACCTGTGATGATCTGATATGGCAGACCGCCTTTCTCTCTGAGAAGCTCAAGCCCTCCCTCGGCTATGCCATAGTCAACGATAAACGACATCAGCTTTGGCAAAGAAAGATCTGCCATAACCTCACCTATCATAAGCATAGGCGAAATTATCGCAAAAAAAATATATGGCTTCAAATATCTTGCAAGTCTCATCTGTCCATTTCCTCACTTAAAAGATTTTCTCTCATTTTCAGCAGTATCGCGGTGACGCTTTTTATCTCATCTTCACTTAGTCCACGCATAACAAAACGGTCGATCTCCTGCAGTTTATTAAAATTCTGAACATCAAGTGCTCTTCCCTTTTCCGTAAGATATACCTTTGAAATGCGACCGTCATTTTCATCGTAGCTTCGACTCACTATCTCAAGCTCTTCAAGCTTTTTAATGCACAGGCTGACGGTTGGCTTGCTTAGATGAGTTATGCCGCACAGTTCTATCTGAGAAAGTCCGTCTCTCCTTGCCAAGACCCGAAGAAGTCTGCGGCTGCTATGAGGCAATGCCTCAGGAAAAACACAGCTTGCTCTGGCCTTTGCATCAAAAAGTCTTGCTATGCTGTTTAGTATCATAACAGGATTTTCTTCTATTTTTCTGAAATTTTCTGTTTTTATGTCAACTTTTTTCATGTAAACCTCCAAATTAGTTTGTTTACAAACTAATTATATCATTTTTTACGAGCAAGTCAAGGGAATTGCTTTTTTTTACATTTTGTTCAAAACATAATCTGGCTTAAACTTAATTTTTTGTTACACATCAAAATAGTTTTATCTGTGCAAATTAAACACAGACAAAAATGAAAAAAGGAAGTAAACAAAAATGCAGAACAAATTTTTAAAATGTAGCTCGGTGCTCCTTCTTTCTTTATTTATATTATTCTCTTTTGTGATAGGAGTGGCCGATTATCTTGTGCCTTCAAGGCAATCATATTTTGAAGGTCAGCCCCTGATGAAGAATTCCTTTATCACTATTGAGGGTGATCAGGCTTTTCCTGCCGCCGCAAGCCAAGAGCATATCAGGTCCACCTTTGCAACTGCAAAGCTATTCGGAGTTATTCCTCTCAAAAAAGTAGCTGTTGATTATTACGATAAATTCTCTATATATGCCGGCGGCTTTCCATTTGGAGTTAAGTTTTATACCGACGGCATAGTTGTGGTTAGTCTCACGGATGTAGAAACAGATCTTGGAAGTTCAAACCCTGCATATGAAGCCGGCATCAGAGCCAACGACATCATAACAAAATGCAACGGAACCGCTATCGGCAGTGCCGAGGAGCTGACACGCATCATAGAAAACAGCGGCGGAAAAGAGCTCACTCTGACATACAAAAGAGACGGAGCTGAATATATCGTATCCATTAGCCCTGTTCTTTCAAAATCAGACGGGCTCTTTAAAACCGGAATGTGGATCAAAGACAGCGGCGCAGGCATTGGAACAGTTACCTATATATCTCCCTCGGATAACAGCTTTGGAGGTCTTGGTCACGGAATTTGCGATCAGAGCACCGGAGAGCTTATGCCCATGCAAAGGGGAAGTTTAATGGATGTTAAGCTCAGCGGTATCAAAAAAGGTATTGCCGGTGAACCGGGAGAGCTAAAAGGATACTTCACAGGTGAAAAGCTGGGTTCGGTGCTGACAAACACAGATTGCGGGGTCTTCGGTTTTTATGCAGAAAAGCCAAAAGAAGCTAACGCACTCTACCCGATAGGACTAAAAAATGAAATTAAAAGCGGCAAAGCCACTCTCATTTGCACTCTTGATGACGGTGAAGCCTCCGAATATGAGATAGAGCTCTCGGCTATCAATGAAAACTCGCCAAAAAGCTCAAACAAATGCTTTACAATTAAGATCACAGATCAAAGACTCATTGAAAAAACCGGGGGAATCGTTCAGGGAATGTCCGGCTCACCGATAATTCAAAACGGAAAGCTTATCGGAGCCGTGACCCACGTTATGATAAATGATCCGACAACAGGTTACGGAATTTTTATAGAAAATATGCTTTCAAATGCGGATTAAGAAAGGTCTGTAAAAAACTAATGTTTTTTACAGACCTTTTTCTATCGCCGAGTTCTTTCAC
>JAZNCT010000011.1:0-19125 GCA_045587665.1 Eubacteriales bacterium | reverse complement strand
ATGCAAAAACAAGAAGGAGCACAACAATCGCATCGGATCTGACAAAGTCGATAAAGTGCCAATTTTCCACTCCTTCAAAAAGTGCTATGATAATGCTGTCGCCCTCTTGCACCTCTCTTGGGTTAAAAACAGTATAGTCACTGCGGTTTTGATATACCCTGACAAGCTCTCCCTTTTTTTCTCCGGAAGAAATTCTTGCCCGGAAGACGGTATCACCCTCGCCACTATCGGAAAAAGAAGATTCTATTATCTGTTCAACATCCGCTCTTATATATAAAGTTCCATCGTCAGAGGCATAAAAATCATCACTGAAAGACACGGCAAAATACCCAAACACAAGCAATGCCACGCATACCACAACTGAAGCTATATATATCAGCCTATCCTTTTTCAATCTTCATTCTCCCTTCACAAAAATCCTCAGCCCTCGTCTGTGCGGATCCTTTTAACCGATATACACCTGCCGCTCTCACTATCAAGCTCAAACATCGCTCCGCAAACTGCAATTGGGCCGTGAGCAACCGAAAACTTTTGGGGCATATTGGTTTTGAATCTTTCTATTATCGGTCCGCTCTCAGAACCGAGAATACCGTTCACAGGTCCGGTCATACCAAGATCCGTTATATAGCCGCTACCACCGGGCAAAACGACCTCATCGGCTGTCTGAACATGGGTGTGAGTGCCCCAAATAATATTGATCCTGCCGTCAAAAGCCCTGCCCATTGCTATCTTTTCAGAGGTTGCCTCTGCATGAAAATCAAGCAGAGAAAAATCATACCTTCCCTCCTCTGAGGCAAGTATTCTTTCAACGGTCAAAAAGGGGTTTTCAAGAGCCTCAAGATACATTGTTCCCTGAGCGTTGATGCAAAGAAAACGGTACCCGCAAATATTTATTATGGAGTGGCCGCATCCGGGATTTGATGCAGGATAATTTGCCGGACGTATAATGCGCTTGTCTATATCAAGCATACCATACACATCCCGTCTGCCCCAGATGTGATTGCCCGTTGTTATAAGATCAACTCCGCTGTCAAGAAGTATCTTTGCCTCTGCCGCACCAATTCCGCGGACATCATATGCGTTTTCACCATTGGCTATAACCGCATCAGCACCAAGATCCTCTCGCAGTCTCCACATATTCTTTTTCAGATATTCAACAGTTTCAAGACCGACTATATCTCCAATTGCCAATATTTTTATTATCATTATCTACCTCTTAAAATCTTGCAAATACCGGCATTAGAATCAAGTAACATGCCTGCCGCAACAAACAGTACAGCTCCTACCGCCCCCTGAATAAGATTTGCCGGTATCTCGGGAAAGCAAATAGAAAAATAAACACATTCTAATTATAAATCATAAGCCTCAATTTGTCAAGAAAAAACGCCCGGCATTGGCTTCTTAAAACCAACACCGGGCACATATCACTCGGCAAACGCCATATTTATTCTTCTTGACGAGATGTCAGCCGATGTTATCCTCACCCTTACAGACTGACCAAGGCTATATGAGATCTTTCCAAAGGAAAGCCTGAAATGCTTTTCGTCAAAAACAAATCTTCCGTCAAGCGTTTCAATGGGAACAAGCCCCTCAACAGTGTTCCTGAGCTGAACAAATATTCCAAAAGAAGTCACCGAGCTTATCACTCCTTCAAACTCTTCGCCCACCTTGTCACTCATAAATATGACCTTATAGAGATCGTCTATCTCTCTCTCGGCAGAAAGAGCCCGAAGCTCGTTTTCGCTTGATCTTGCCGCACTCTCACCTGCAAAAGCACTTAGCCTTGTCAGTTTCTCTCCCACAGCCTCTCCCCTGAGCACTGCCTTTACTATTCTATGGACCGTAAGATCGGGATAACGTCTTATGGGAGAAGTGAAATGGCAGTAAAGGTCTATGGCAAGACCAAAATGAGGTGACGGATTTGCCGAATATTTTGCCTTCATCATTGCCCTCAGCATAACGTTTGAAAGCACCGCGCTTATGCCATTTTCTCTGGCTTCCGAAAGCAGGGCAGAAAAAGCAGAAGGATAAAGTTTTTTAGCTCTGAGCGGTCTTACATCAAGACCCATTCCCACAGCAAAAGCCGCAAAGCTCTCTATCTTATCGGGTGAGGGAGACTCGTGAATTCTGTATACACAGGGCATAGAAAGATCTGTCAGAAATGTGGCAACACCTTCGTTTGCACAGAGCATAAACTGTTCTATCATCCGCTCGCCGTCACCGCGTTGTCTTGCTTCAATGCTGCAAGGCTCACCGTTCTCCCCAAGCAGTATCACCGCTTCTTCTGTATCAAGCTCAACAGCTCCCCTCTCCTCAGAGCGTTTTTTCATTATCCTGTAAAGATCGTGCATTTGGGAAAGCACAGGCATAACTGCCTCATATTTTGGTGCAAATTCAGATCCTGATCCCTTATCAAAAATGTCATTTACCTCACTGTAAACGCCTCTTACGGCAGATCTGATAACAGATTCGGTCAGCTCCGTTTCAAGCAGTTTTCCATCAGCATCAAGGGTCATAAAGGCGGATAACGCATAGCGTTCAAGCCCCGCTCCAAGGGAGCAGGCGCCGTTTGAAAGGCTCCTTGGAAGCATTGGAACCACCTTGTCGGTGAAATATACGCTGGTGCCCCTTGAAAGCGCAGATTTGTCGGTCTCTGAACCGAATTTCACATATTCCGAAACATCGGCTATATGGACACCGAGACGGTATTTATCACCAATTTTTTCAAGAGATATAGCATCGTCAAGGTCCTTTGCATCAGCACCGTCAATAGTAAATATTATCATATCTCTGAGGTCTTTTCTATCTCTCACCTCTATTGGCATAAGAGAAGCCGCCTCGGCTTCAGCAAGCACTGACGGGGCAAATTCGGTCTCTATACCGTTTTCGGCAAGGATAGCTCCGTAATTTGCCTGCTTGCTTTCGCAGTCACCGAAATTGCGTATGATCTCTCCGCCGAGTTCATCCTTCTCTGATGGAAAAACGGTTATTTTTGCCTCAACTTTATCCCCAATGTGTACTCCCATTTCTCTTGCAGCTTTGGGATCTATAAACACAGAATAGGGCAGTTTTTTTCGATCGGGCTCTACCCAGCCCACAGTGTGATATCTCCTGCCGCGCTTTTCCTCAAGCTCATAATAAACACCAACAACATTCCTGTTTTCAAGGGCATGCTCACATATCCTGGCTATCTCACCCTCAGGCCCTTTATCTCGCCTTTTATCTTCAGACAGCGGAACAAGCTTGCCTCCCTTGCCGCGGCGGAGCTTTGAAGTGTCATAATGCTTATCCTTGCTCCTTTTTTCGGTGACCCTGCAAAGCACCTTGTCACCGTCAAGGGCATAAAGGGTTTTTGAAGCGGGTATAAATATATCCTCGCCGCCGTCATCCGGTGTAACAAAACCAAAATGCTTGGTAGTTCCCCGAAATGTTCCGCTCACTATTCCAACACTTTTGAGAGAAGCCACCTTCCCTTTTTTTGTCAGAGCAACCTCTCCTGCCCTTGCCATATTTTGAATCAGCGAAAGCACCGACGCTTCTTCTTCCTCCGAAACCTGAAGGAGCATCAGAATATCGCTCGGCAAAAGCGGTCTGTATTCTGGGTCGTTTATTATCTCATAAATTTTTTCACTGTATTCTTCTATCAACATTTCTTCTCCTGATCAAATAATTCGAGTGCTTCAAATATCTCATTCTTTATTGTTTCGGTATTTTCCTCCGAATATTCTATCTCCTCGGATATTGTTCTTGCCAACTCATCAGTGTTTTGAAATCCGCAAAAAACAGATATCGAAACAAAAAGTCTTTCAAGAAAAAGGCAAAAGCCAAGAGCGGCTCGGTATTCATCATAAGAGTATGCACTGCTGCAATGTCTGTAAATAAAATATGCCAGTGCCCTCTCAGCTATTTTTTCTATCGGCTTCGGTGTTTTTATATCCGCAGAAAAGTTTAAAAACAGATCTCTGTGGCTTATATCCATATATTCAAGGCTCTTTATCAGTTTTTTCCACTGTTCTTCTTCAAGAGCGGCAGGAGAAATTTTAAACTTTTCATATATCGCCTTAAGTTTTTCCTTATATGTATCCGACAAACCTTTTAGAATCGAATACAACTCGCACCGAAAGTATATCCAATCAAACTGCTCCCCCTCTTCTCCGTCGATCTCTCCTATCTGCTCAAACAAATTATATTCATCCGACATAAGAATGATTCTGCAAGCCTCCTCGCATGCCAGGCCCAGACCAACCTCGCTGTGATCACCGCAGTCATTATAAAACCGAGGGTGCTCACGGCAAATATCGCAAAGCATACCCTCACCAAGCTCCGCAATTATTCGGCAAAGTCCACGTTCATCAAGATGAGGACATCTTTCTATCTTGCAAAGCTCAAAATGAGGCTGTGGCTCATAACTTATGCTTTCTCTTATCTCTTTTCCAATCTCTCCGCCGAGCTGAGAATATTTATTCAGCGTATCGGCGTCTATATCGATCTCCCAGCCGAGACAGCAGTTATGCCGGCATTTTTCGGCAATGCAATGAAATTTTTTATAATATGCGGGTGCGATCAGCTTCATTCTGCATCACCTCAAGACTTTCTTATTATTTTGCGCTCAAAATTCCGAGCTCACATCCAAAATATTTTATCCTATTTGTGCCAAAAAGTCAATATCAAAAATATCCGCCGAGCCATTTGGCGCGGCGGATATCCATATATACTGTTTGCACAAATCTGTTGCCCTCCTCGCTTACAACGTCGATAGCGGTCTTGACTCCCTTTGCCTTGATATCGTGAAGCAGTCTTGCCATTTTTGTTCCGTATTTGTCATCCGATTTATAAAGAGCATCAAGAAGCAGGATATATCCGATGTGTAATATCTCGCAATCAAGTGCCTCTATATTGATATCAACCTGAGAAAACCCTGCATTTGCGCCCTTTGTGTGAAATAGAGTTTTCTGCAAAAAAACGACTTGACACTTACTATGGTAAAATGTCAAGTCGATAAAAACAAATTATTCTGCAGTGCTTATCCACATAGCAGGTCTTACACCGCAGGATGCACTATAGGAATACACGCCTGCAGAATTAAGCTCGCCAACATAGCTGACAGTGGAAACGTAAACAAGGCTCTCACCGGGTGTTCGGAGCCAGCAGACGCTTGTGCCGCTGATAGGTCCGGAAAGAACTCCCCTATCAAGCGAATAGGGCGTTGTGTAGCCTATGGCATTCTCGGTATTTGCAAGATATCTCTGAAATTCTTCATCGCTTAGAAGGAACAGCTTATCCGCTGTTATATTACCACCCTCTGTACCGTATGTAACATTTGCAGGAGTTTCGATATCGCTTTCGATTATTTTTCCGATCTCGGCACCATGAAATGCAGAATCGATAAATTTGTTATTGAGCCAGGCACGTACATCGCTATTCTCCCACGTTACAGCACCGTAATCATCTCTGTAAGGTATACATTCTATTGCATAGCGGCTCACAAGCAGCGATCTGCTGTTTTCGGCATCGTGCTCGAGCACTATCCATTCGATAGCTTCACTGCCGTTGCTCTTATCGTTATCCTGCTCATATGTGCCGAACTTAACAATATTACCTTTAACTGTATACTTATATTTATCAAGTATATCGGAAGCATCTGCGTGATATGCAACCGAATTAAGGAGCATAACACCTTCTTCTATATTTCCTTTTTCTATGCAATGCTTAGCATAGCGATATGTCAGCTCATCGGCAAAAACAAAGGCTGAAAGCGCCGCAAGCAAAAGGGTTAAAATAACTATCCAAGCAGTCAGCAGGCAAACAGCTATTCTGAGCCTTTTCACATGATCTTTGGCTTTCTTCTTTTTTCCTTTTGTTACTTCTTTTAACACATCATTGTTTTGATCGGTGCAAAGCGTTTTGGGGGTATTTTGTTCCATAAAAACCTCCGAATTCCATTGGTAATTTATTTTACAATATTATGGGGGAAATGTCAACAATCCCAAAAAAATAATGTTGCTTTGCACAAAACATCAAAGACAAAATTGTTTATTTTTTCCGAAAACTTTCTTGACTTTTACCTTTGGCGTGACGAATGATCTCCGGGGCTTGCTTTTGATAGGAGCTCCTGATCTATCCCAAAAAGATATTTTCACTATTCTAAGAGAATTGCCACAAAAAAATTCACCATAGATTCATTTTAAATCTATGGTGGATTGCGCTTGTTTTATCACTCACAAGTTTTTTATTCAAGATGCAAGCTGTCGGCATTGAGAAATGCGTTTGCGGCAAGCAGGCTGTCGGTGGGGATTATCTGCTCAGCACCGCATTTTGTGCATCGAACTCTTATACCGTAGTCAAGCACTTCTGCCTCATATTCTCCTTTTTCTTCACTGCATCGGCAGTATATCTTTCCTTCCTCTTCAAGATCCTTTATAACAAACATTATTATGTCATATATCTGAGGATCGGGAAGCAGGTCTGCCTCATCTGCGGCGTGAAGAGCCTCAAAGCCTCCTTCAATACCGCTTTTTTCAAGCATATCAAGAAGCTCCAGCTCGGTTTTGGATAGCTCTGCCTTGACCATATTCATATCTCCCATAAAGCAAATGTTTACATCCGAATAGGGACAAGGGAGCAAAAACAGTTCTTTGCCGAAAAACAGGTTTTTGGACACCGTGAAATTATGCGGCTTCGGGCAAAGCATACATGGAACAGAAAGCTTAACCTTTCCGTCATGTCCAAAAACGATAGACATCTCGCTTTTTCCGCACTCACATTTCAGCTTTATCATGTCAGCGCCAATGGCAAAGGGGCTCACTGCGCTGAGAACTCCGCCGCCGCAATGGGGACAGCGATATGCAACTGTTGTGTTTTTGGGTTCGATTACCATTTTGTATAAAACCTCGCTGTTTTTTAACATTATATGGGCATCCTTTGCCCTTGGTTCGTGATTTTTAAAAAGGAAAGCGGCAAGGTCAAGCCGTGCCGCTTTCAGTTTTAGACATTCCGAGAGCTTAATCAGCCCTTAACCTGCGCCATAGCCTTTTCATCAACGGTTACAACATATTTAGCCTGATATTCTTCAAATATATCTGCTGCTTTTTCGCTTGTGATCGTTGTCAGGCAATCAGCCTTCCAGAGCGGATAGCCATCACCTACAAAATACATGATGTGATAACCAAACTCGGTTTCAACTATGCCTGTGTCGCCAACCTTGCGTGTTTCATCATATATCCAATCGTTATATGTTTCAACCATTTCGCCCTCTTTAACGTTTTCATAGAAAACAGAGCCGTCGCTTGTATACTTATTTGCAAGAGCCTCAAAGCTTTCCTTTGTCTTGTCACCTGCAAGATATTCTGCATATACTCCGTCAGCGGCTGCCTTTGCGGCATCGTTGCTTCCGTAAGAATCAAATGAAAGAAGAATATGTCCTACATTCTTTGTTGCCTTCTCGTCTGCATAAGGAGCTTTAACGATAAAGTATATCTCAGCTGTGAAGGTTGTATCCTTTGCTTCTTCAGTGTCGCCGAGAATATCAGAAGCATCTATAGTTGAGTCTGCGTCCTCTGCAGCCTCTGCTGTATCTTCGAACTCGATTGCCTCAGTATCTGCAGATGTATCCTCTGCCTCATCTTCGACCTCGTTTTCGGTTTCATCAGCACTGTCCTCTTTATCTCCAAAGCTGAAGAGGTTCACCTCTCCGGCATTTCTGACAAAAGCAGAATCTGCAAGCTCAAACAGCCATGAGGTAGCATCAGCGTTCTTTATATCGCCCTTGCTAACGGTCTTATAGCAGCTTGTCAGCTTATCCTCGGGGCTAAGAGCCCCCTCGTCTCCAAGTGTGCCGTCCTCTTCTGCCTTAGCTGTGAGATAATTAAGAAGATTTGTTTTGAATTCTTCCTCAGAGGTTGCGGCTTTCATTGTGTCAAACTTTGCAAGGAATTCAGCCTTCTTCGCTGCCTTTTCATCTGCAGTAAGATCTGCTGCAAGTGTGAGATTCTCTGTGTATGAGATTATGTCTGCAACAGTATAGTCTTCGATATGTTCCTTATAATAAGCATCAAGCTCTTCGTCTGTTACAGCCTTTTCTGCATCCTCGCTGATCTGGCGCTCATATTTGCTTGCAAGGGTAGAGAGCTCCATAAAATCGCGTATATCCTTTTTGTTAACTCCGCTTCCGTAAACAGCCTTAATATAGGCATCAGCAGAATAATAGCCTGCCGTTACAGCCATGGTGTCCAGAGAATCTACGTTTTCCTTGATACCGGCAAGCTCATCTGAATCAAGCTCAACGCCGGCAGCCTTTGCAGCCTCGGCATAAACAAGAATCTCAGAAAGCTGTGTTTTTGCAGTATCCTTGAAATAGTCGAGCCATGTCTTGCCCTCTTCACCATAAGGCTGTGAAGCAAGAGGCTTTGATGTATCAAGACCAAGCTGCGCAACAAGATCTCCAAGAGTATTTACATATGACTGATATGATGTCATTGTGGCATATTTCATAACAGTTCCGTTAACCTCAAAATTATCGGTCTTCATAACTGTTTTGCTGCGGAGCAATATGCCGCTGTTTGTGATATAATTGGCAACGAAAATGCCAACTACAAGCACTATTGCCAAAACAACAACGAGAGTGGATACCCAGCCATTATTGCCGCCTTTTTTCTTTTTGGCAGAATTTTTCTTCTGCGGATTTACTGTTTGATTCTGAGCCCTCTGTTCTCTGGCTCTTTGTCCTTTTCCCATTTTGAGAATACCGTCCTTATTTTTTATTGAATTTATTTTCAGCGCGATCATGGCGCAAAAAAACCTTTTTGGCACAAACACAATATGACTATATTATACATACTATATATGTGCATTTTGTGAAGTGTTTTTGAACGATAGCAAAACCTTTGCTGTTTTGGGCAAAAAATTACTTAGATATTCATTATAACCGGCAATACCATGGGCTTGCGCTTTGTTTTTGAATACAGGAATTTTGCAAGCTCGTCCTTGACTCTTGTTTTAAGCTGCATACGGTCATAGACCTCCGAATTATCAAGACAGTTTATTATCGAATCCATTGCAATTCTCTTTACCTCTTCCATAAGTGCCTCGGATTCTCTCACATAAACAAATCCTCTCGAAACAATATCGGGGCCTGATATAAGGAGCCTGTCTTCCGCATCTATTGTGGCAACCACAACGATAAGACCGTCCTGTGCCAGATGACGTCTGTCACGCAGAACTATATTGCCAACATCTCCAACGCCAAGACCGTCAACAAGCACGTTGCCCGCCTGAACGGTGCCTGCCCACCTTGCTCCCTTGCGGTCGATCTCAAGCACCCTGCCTATCTCTGAAATAAAGATATTATTGGGCTTCATTCCCATTGTTAAAGCAATCTCCCTGTTTGCGCTCAGGTGTCTGAATTCGCCGTGGATAGGCATGAAATATTTAGGCTTTGTAAGAGCCTGCATCAGCTTCAGCTCCTCCCTACAGGCGTGACCCGAAACATGGACCGCAACAACCGCATCGTGGAGAACGCTCACATTCTTTTTGGTAAGTTCGTTTATTATCCTGCCAACCAGCTTTTCATTTCCCGGTATTGCGCTTGAAGAAAGGATAACAAGGTCGTTTGAATCGAGCCTCACCTTATCGTGGTCCGAAAATGCCATTCTGTAAAGGGCAGACATCGGTTCCCCCTGGCTGCCTGTAGTGATCAGAGTCAGCTCCGTGGGCTTAAAGCGTTTTATCTCACCAATATCTATCAGAACCCCTTCGGGAACGCTCATATATCCAAGCTCCACTGCAGCACTTACAATGTTGAGCATACTTCTGCCGGTTACGGCAACCTTTCTTCCGTGCGAAGCACTGATATCTATTATCTGCTGAACTCTGTGCACATTTGATGAGAAAGTGGCAATGACTATTCTCTTATCCGTGTTTGTTGAAAAAATATGCTCAAGCGATTTTCCAACCTCTTTTTCAGAGGGAGTATAACCGGGACGCTCTGCATTTGTAGATTCACAGAGAAGCATCAGCACGCCTTTTTTGCCAAGCTCGCCAAGACGAGTTACATTCATCATCTCTCCGTCTATGGGGGTCAGATCCAGCTTAAAATCTCCCGTGTGAACAATCGTTCCTATAGGCGTTCCGACAGCAAGACAGCAAGCATCGGCAATAGAGTGATTTGCATGAATAAACTCAACGCTCATCGCACCTGCTTTTATAATGCTTCCTGCTTTTACACATCTGAGATCGGGCTCATTCTGAAGCTTAAACTCTTCAAGCTTGTTTTTTATGATACCAAGAGTGAGCTTTGTGCCATAGATAGGCGGATTTATGATCCTTAGCAGATAGGGTATAGCTCCTATGTGGTCCTCATGACCGTGGGTGAGAAAAACACCCTTTATTCTATCCGCATTCTTCTCAAGATATGTCATATCGGGTATTACCAGATCTACACCGAGCATATCCTCATCGGGAAATCCAAGACCGCAGTCAACAACTATCATATCATCTTCATATTCAATAACGGTCAGGTTCTTTCCAATCTCATTAAGTCCTCCAAGAGGAACTATACGGATCTTTCCGTTTGCTTTTTTTTGCATATAAAATTCCTTTCATAAGTCAATTATGTATAAACGCAGAAAAAGAGTACTGACCGGCAGTACAAAATGAAGCTCCTATCGGATTTGACCACACGTCCACGCAAATCCACATTCGGAGCCTGTTCTTTACTTTTCAGATACAGCAGATCTGAATAATTCTCGCGCATAAACCAGAGCCTGGGCTCTTAGATGCTACATTATAACACATTTTCATATATTTGTCAAGATATGGCAAGTGCCAGCAAAATAAATGCCGCGCCCAGTATAAATCCAAGAGTGAAAAGCAGCGCATATCTTGCGGCATAGTAACCCTGCGAACGGCTTTTGTTGCCAAGTCTGTTTTCTTCTATAATTCTGTTTGCCTCAAGAAGCATAGCAGACTGCTCACTGCGAGAATATTTTTGCTCTGAGCCATAGCGGTTTGAGGTCTCACCGCCTTTTTTCAAAATAAAGTGAACTTCGTCAAATATCTCGCTTCCCGTTCCTCTCAGAACTATCATCTGCTTTTGGTATCCCTTGAACATTGCTTCCTCCGTTTTTTTATCTATTATTTTGCCCCTGAGGCAAGCATTATTCATCACAGCTTGATACTTGCACCTAATAATAAAATAATTTTGAAAGAAAGCAGGCAAAAAATATGCAAAAAAGCATCACTGCAAATGCACAGGGGAAGGCATAGCGAGAATGTTTTATCCCAACAGAGGAAAAATATATGCTTATAACATAAACAACAGTATCTGAGCTTCCCATTATCACTGCCGCGCAAAAAGAGGGAAAGCTGTCTGCACCAAAGGCACTCATCAGCTCAGAATATGCCGCAGTTGAAGCACTGCCCGAAAAAGGGCGCGCAAGAAGCAAAGTAAGCAGCTGAGGGGGGATACCGAGAGCAGTTGTAAAGGGCTCGATAACTCCCGAAATAAATTCAAGCACCCCCGAAGCATTCAGCATTTTTATGCCAACCGTTATGGCCAAAAGCGAGGGGAAAAGCCCCACAGTGCAGCTCAGACCTTCTTTTGCCCCAAGAAGAAAAGAATCAAAGCTAACTCCCCTTCGAAAGAGCAGCAGCACAGCTGCCGCACCTATCACAAGCGGAACGGAAAGCTCTGCCGCATATTCAATAAAAAACATCATTTCCCGCCTTTGATGCCACAGCCCCGACAAAGCGTCAGCGCCAGAAGAGAGGCACTGAGAGAGCATATCCAGATAGGAGCAACCACCGCAAAGGGAGCAAGTGCTCCTGCCTTGCTCCTCAGGGCAATTATCGTTGTGGGCAAAAGATTTGCAGATGCCGTGTTCAGCACGGCAAGGGTTATCATATCACGGGAAGCATAAGCAGGGTCTTCTCCGTTTTTAACAGCTGAAGCATGGAGCTTCCTGATAGCTGAAAGAGCAAGGGGAGTTGCCGCATTGCCTATGCCAAGAAGATTTGCCCCAATGCTGGCGGCAATCTCCTCCTTTCCTTCTCCGCTCTTTTCGGCATCCGGGAAGAATAATCTGATTATGGGAGATATTATGCGAGCCAGCCACCCGATCGCCCCTGCCTCACGAAGAAGATTCATAATTCCGCACCAAAGGCACATCGCTCCGCACAAGGAAATAGACAAAGCGGTTGCCGCCTCTGCCCCCGAAAAAACCGCCGCCCCAAGCTCCGCAGTTTTTCCACACGGAATTCCAAAAGCTATGGATATAAGACACATAACGCCAAATACTTTTCCAAGCATACTCTTTTCCTCCCAAAATGACACACTTCGACACAACATATCGTTAAAAAAATACTTTTTTATCTAAATATCGAAAAAATTCAAAAAAACTATTGACAATCTGCCAACAATAGTTTATAATACAAATATGGAAATATATGTCATAAAGTGACAATTTTTGTCAAAAGGAGAAACAAAATGAAATCAACTGGAATTGTTAGAAAAATTGATGAACTTGGGAGAATTGTTTTGCCCAAGGAAATGAGAAATACTTTTGGTCTTAAAGAAAAGGATCCGGTTGAAATTTTCACCGAGGACGACCGCATCGTTCTTGTTAAATACCAGCCATCCTGTATCTTTTGCGGCGATGCCGATGACGTTATTTTTTTCGGCGGAAAGCGCATTTGCCGTTCTTGCATAGCAAAGCTTAAAGAACAGCTTTGATCTCCTTAATAAATTATATTATATTCTTGCTCAAAGTATTACAAAGCTTTAAACACAACAAAACCGAGGCTCAGCCGAGCCTCGGTTTTGTTGTATTTATAAAGAATGATTAGTCCGGATAATTTTGATTTTTGCACATCCGGTTATCCTTTTTAAACAGATAAACTGTTTGTTATTTCAGACAATTCACAAAAAACATATAAACCGCCAATATTGAAAGTTTTGGGGTTCTAAGGGACTTTTTCAAAAGTCCCTTAGCCGCCGGAGGCAAAAATAAATTATTCTTTATTAAAGATTTTTAAGCGTTTCCATTACATAGTCGCCAAAGTCTGAGCACTTTGCGCCGCCGGGACGTCCTGTGATAGTGAGCTTCTTATCCTCGAACATGCAGAAGTCGAGAGCCTTTTCAAGCTTATCTGCTCTATCCTGCAGACCGATGTGGGAAAGGAGCATTACGCAAGCGCGGAGCATAGAGCAGGGATCAGCATATTCGCCTCTGCCCTCTCTTATCATTCTGGGAGCAGAGCCGTGGATAGCCTCAAACATTGCGTACTTCTTACCGATATTTGCGCATCCCGCGGTACCAACGCCGCCCTGGAATTCAGCAGCCTCATCGGAAATGATATCGCCATAGAGGTTAGGAAGCAGGAGAACCTTGAAGTCACGTCTTCTCTTCTGGTCAACCAGCTTCGCTGTCATGATATCCGCATACCACTCGTCAGTAGTGATCTCGGGATAGAGATCGCCGACCTTGTGGCAGTCCTCAAGGAAGTTGCCGTCCGTAGTCTTGATAACATTTGCTTTTGTAACGAGAGAAACTCTGTCAAGACCGTTCTTTCTCGCATAGTCGTATGCAAGGCGTGCGATTCTGTCAGAGCCCTGCTTTGTTGTAACAACAAAGTCAACTGCAAGATCCTCTGTTACGTTAAATCCGCTTGAACCAACGGCATAACCGCCCTCTGTGTTCTCACGGAAGATAGTCCAGTTGATGCCCTCCTCGGGAACCTTAACGGGACGGATGTTTGCAAAGAGGTCAAGAGCCTTGCGCATTGCAACATTTGCAGACTCAATATTAGGCATGCCGTCACCCTTCTGAGGGGTTGTTGTTGGGCCTTTGAGAATAACGTGGCAGGATTTCAGCTCTGCCATAACGTCATCCGGGATAGCCTTGCCAACAGCTATGCGGTTTTCAATTGTAAGACCGTCTATGTCAACAAATTCAACCTTACCCTCTTTAACCATATCATCAAGCATAAATTCAAGCACTCTGCGTGCCTCGGCGGAAATGATAGGGCCAATACCGTCGCCGCCGCAAACTCCGATGCGGAGAGTCTCAAGAGACGCATAATCAACAAAATCTCCCTGTGATTTCATATCTTCAACTCTCACAAGCTGATCCTCAAGAATCTTTCTGAATTTGGCACAAGCCTCCTCAAGCTGTGTATTATAATTGTTTGACATTGTATGTTCTTCCTTTCGTTTTTTTGATCGTTATCAATAATTTGTCATCATAGTTACCTGGGACACCCCAACACTCTCAAGCAATAATTTACATTATAAATAATGAAATGCCTTATCATTACTTTTTCCTCTCGGGGATACTGAATCTGCTACAAAAATTCTATTAAAATGCCGCATTTTCAGCCATTGTTCTTTGTATAATTCAGCATACCGCCGGCAGAAAGAATATCTCTCTGACGCGCTGTGAGATCAAGCTTCAGGGGGATCTTGCATCCGCATTCACATTCAAGAAAGAGCTTATCCGAGCCTGCAACAGCATCTGCAAAGCCTGTGATGCGGAGATTTGCGCCTTCACTTAACTTATCATAGTCCTCGGGGTTCTCAAATGTCATGGGAACGATACCAAAGTTGATAAGGTTAGCAACATGTATTCTCGCAAAGCTCTTTGCCACAACCGCCTTGATGCCGAGATAGAGCGGAACAAGAGCCGCATGCTCGCGGGAAGAGCCCTGACCGTAATTAGAACCGCCTACAATGATACCGCCGCCCATTTTCTTGGCCCTTTCGGGAAATTCCTTATCGCAAACGGTGAAGCAGAACTCACTGAGCTTGGGAACATTGGATCGGTAGGGCAGGATCTTTGTTCCTGCAGGCATGATATGGTCTGTTGTGATATTATCGCCGACCTTGAGAATAAGAGTTGTATCGAGATCCTTTTCGGGAGCCTTTCCAACCGGGATAGGCTTTATATTGGGACCCCTTTCAACCGTAACAGCCTCGGCTTCCTCGGGTGAAGCGGGCATTTCGATAAGATTATCGTTAATCTTGAAGTGCTCGGGGATCTTTATGTCAAGAGCGCCGCCAACAGTTCTTGGATCGGTCATAACGCCTGCGATAGCGGAAGCCGCCGCTGTTTCGGGAGAGACAAGGTAAACACCTGCATCCGCAGTACCGCTTCTTGCCTCAAAGTTACGGTTAAAGGTACGCAGAGAAATACCTGCGGACTTAGGGGAAAATCCCATACCTATGCAAGGACCGCAAGCACATTCAAGAATTCTTGCGCCTGCCGCGATAAGGTCAGCCAGGGCACCGCACTCTGCAAGCATAGTATAAACCTGCTTTGAACCGGGAGAAATTGAAAGGCTGACATCGGGATGAACCGTTTTGCCCTTCAGCATTGCCGCAACGGTAAGCATATCAAGCATAGAGGAGTTGGTGCATGAACCGATGCAGACCTGGTCTATCTTCATGCCCTGAAGCTCGGAAACCGGCTTTACATTATCGGGGCTGTGAGGACAAGCCGCAAGAGGCTCAAGAGAGGAAAGGTTGATGGTGTATTCCGCATCGTAGACAGCATCTGCATCAGGCGCCAGCTCTACAAAATCATTTTCACGTTCCTCTGCCGCAAGGAAAGCTTTTGTAACCTCATCAGAGGGGAAAAGCGAGCTGGTTGCGCCAAGCTCTGCGCCCATGTTTGTGATAGTCGCTCTCTGGGGAACGGAAAGGGTCTTGACGCCCTCGCCGCTGTATTCAACAACTGCGCCAACGCCGCCCTTAACGCCAAGTATGCGAAGAACTTCAAGAATTATATCCTTTGCGCCCACATATGCAGGGAGCTTTCCTGTGAGATTTATCTTAATTATCTTCGGCATTGTTATGTAGTAAGCACCGCCGCCCATAGCGACAGCAACGTCAAGTCCGCCTGCGCCCATACCAAGCATACCGATACCGCCTGCTGTAGGCGTATGGCTGTCAGAGCCGATAAGCGTCTTGCCGGGAACGGCAAAGCGTTCAAGATGAACCTGATGACAAATTCCGTTGCCGGGACGTGAGAAACGGATACCGTGCTTCTTTGTTACGGTCTGAATGTAACGGTGGTCATCGGCATTTTCAAAGCCTGCCTGAAGGGTATTGTGGTCAATGTATGCAACAGAAAGCTCTGTTTTAACTCTTTCTGTACCCATTGCCTCAAACTGAAGGTAAGCCATAGTACCTGTTGCATCCTGCGTCAGTGTCTGGTCGATGCGCAGAGCGATTTCATTGCCTGCCTTCATCTCACCGGATATCAAATGATTTTTAATAATTTTTTGCGCTATTGTGTATCCCATTTTAAACTCCAATTATTTATTTTCTATAGCACCTAGCGTGCTTTTCATTGCGTTATCTATGTGAAGATATGTCAGTCGTTCTGCCTCTTTGGCATCAGAGCGCAGTATAGCCTCCAGAATTAGACGATGCTCTCTCACTGAGGCTTCTATCCTGCCCTCTTCCGAAAGAGAAAGCTTTCGATAGGTCTTGATACTCTTGTGGAGATCTGAAAGTATGCGACAGAGCATTCGGCTACCGCTTTTTTTATATATCTCACTGTGAAAAGCCGTATCCAGCTCCTTCAGATGCTCTGCATCGTTTTTGCGAATGTAAAATTCAGAGAGCTCAACCGTATCCGCAAGAGCTTTTTTCTCCTCTGACGTCATCTTTTCCGCTGCCATTGCCGAGGCAAGACCCTCAAGGCGCATCCTTATGCGATAGATGTCAACAAGATCATCTCCGCTGACCCCCACAACCACCGCACCTTTATTTGGCGAAAGCTCCACAAGCCCGTCCTCGTCCAGCCTGTGCAGTGCGGCTCTTATTGGCGTTCTGCTGACACCAAGCTTCTCGGAAAGAGCAAGCTCTGTAAGCGGAGCTCCTTCTTTCAGCTCTCCGCCAAGTATTGCCTCCTGAAGTGCTTCATAGACCTTTGATTCAAGTGATCCTGCACCTGCGCTTATCACCATTTTCAAGTCCTCACTTCTTGAATCTTCCGGGAGCAAGCTCCTCGATTATCTCTTCAAGCTCTTCATCGCCCATTATAGTTGTTCTTCCGTCAACATACATAGCATCAATCTTCGCCTTCATATCAATAACGAATTGATCCTGCTTTGTAACAGCATCGACGCCTTTAAGACCGAAATAGTTATTTACCCAATAAGCGATTCCCGCAAGGCCTGATGTGTTGGATATTGAAACCTCTGCAGGGCGGTTAAGTATCTTTTCAGTGTCGAAAATATTGTATATTTCCGCATCCTTCATAAGTCCGTCGGCGTGTATTCCGGCCCTTGTAACATTAAAGTTGTTGCCAACAAAAGGAGTCATCGGCGGTATATCATAGCCAAGCTCTTTTTCAAAATAGCGAGCTATTTCTGTAATTACTGTAGGATCCATACCGTCAAATGTACCGCGCATAGAAGCATATTCAATAACCATTGCTTCAAGTGGAATATTACCCGTTCTCTCACCTATACCCAGAAGGGAGCAGTTAACTCCCGAAGCACCGTATAGCCAAGCGGAGGTTGCATTTGACACGCCCTTATAGAAATCGTTGTGACCATGCCACTCCAGCATCTCGTGGGGAACATGAGAGAAGTGATGCAGACCGTAAACTATACCCGGCACACTTCGCGGAAGGGCAACACCGGGATATGCAACTCCATAACCCATAGTGTCACACATACGGATCTTGACCGGTATGCCTGCCTCCTTTGAAAGCTCCATAAGAGCATTTACAAAAGGAACTACAAAGCCATAGAAATCGGCCCTTGTTATATCCTCCAGATGACATCTGGGACGAATTCCTGCGTCAAATGCCTGTTTTACAACACCGAGATAATGATAAAGTGCCTGTGCGCGGGTCATGCCCAGCTTTTTGAAAATATGGTAATCAGAGCAGGAAACGAGAATTCCGGTCTCCTTTATTCCTATCTCCTTAACAAGCTGAAAATCCTCTTTTTTTGCCCTTATCCAAGTTGTTATCTCGGGAAATTCATATCCCAGCTCCATGCACTTGGCAACAGCCTCTCTATCCTTCTTTGTGTAAACGAAAAACTCGCTTTGACGGATGAGACCCTTGGGACCACCAAGACGTGAGAGCATCTTATATATATCTGCTATCTGATCCGGAGTATAGGGAGCTCTTGACTGCTGACCGTCACGGAATGTGGTATCTGTTATCCATATATCCTTTGGCATATTTATCGGCACGTGGCGGTGGTTAAATGCGATCTTGGGGATCTCATCGTAGGGGTAGATATCCCTATATAGGTTGGGATCCGGCACATCCTGCAGCGAATACTGATATTGCGATTGCTCCAAAAGATTTGAAGCACAGTTTTTTGCGATCATATCGTTTTACCTCCGTTTTGTATTCTTGTATACAATTCAATGAAGGTATTATACTATATTTTTTTGTTTTTGTCAATAGCTTTTTAGCAAAACGATCCATTTTTGCAACTTTATGACAGCAGACTTGCAAATAGAGCCGTAAAGACCGCTTTGCAAGCTCAAATAACGCATTTTATATTATAGAAAATTTCATTTAAGAGAAAAAAGAAGCTGAAGCACCGATGTGCTCCAGCCTCTTTTTTAGTATGCAATTAAGCGAGCTCTGCGAAATACTTGATTGTACGAACCATCTGGCTTGTGTAGGAGTTCTCGTTATCGTACCAAGAAACAACCTGTACCTGATAGGTGTCGTCATCAATCTTAGCAACCATTGTCTGAGTTGCATCGAAGAGAGAACCGTATGTCATACCGATAACGTCGGAAGAAACGATCTCATCTGTGTTGTAGCCGAAGGAAGCGGAAGAAGCAGGCTTCATAGCAGCGTTGATGCCCTCAACAGTTACGTCCTTACCCTTAACAACAGCAACAAGGATTGTTGTTGAACCTGTCGGTGTGGGAACACGCTGTGCAGAACCGATAAGCTTACCGTTGAGCTCAGGGATAACAAGACCGATAGCCTTAGCAGCACCTGTTGAGTTAGGAACGATGTTAGCAGCACCTGCACGAGCACGGCGAAGGTCGCCCTTTCTGTGAGGACCGTCAAGGATCATCTGGTCACCTGTGTAAGCGTGAACAGTTGTCATAATACCGCTCTGAACCGGAGCATAGTCGTTGAG
>JAZNCT010000010.1:0-17658 GCA_045587665.1 Eubacteriales bacterium | reverse complement strand
AATCATCAGATCTACTCTATCATAGAGAGAAACCGATTGCATAACGCTCTTTATGTCGTGAAATCCGTCGCTTCTCTTTGAAACAACATCGAGATAAAGATTTATCTTTGCGTACGCCTTATCTGAATACTGCTTGTTTATTGACAAAAAATCACCCCCAGGGATTATGATAGCACATCATAATGTTTTTGTCAATTTCTATCAGCAAAAATGTAGCTTTTTATTGACTTATTTTTATATTTAAGTTATAATATATGCATTAAGATAATTTAGGAGCGTTTGGTATGAATAATGAAAAGGCACCAAAAAACGAAAAGGAAAAGCTTGTTTTCCTATTTAAGATTTTCGGAGGAATCTTTCTCTTTCTTTTTGTTATTATTAACCGTTACCACCTATCGGCCTGGCTATCCGAAATCACTGCGGTTTTTAACCCTGTTGTTATTGGTTTTATTATTGCCTATCTGGGAAATCCAATATACAAATGGTTCAGAAACAAAGTCTTTATTAAAGTAAAAAGTTACAAGATCAATAAAATTTTGTCTATCATTCTTACCTATCTGATAGTTTTATTTGTTGTTGCGCTTTTGCTTTTAATACTTGTTCCACAGGTTATAGTTGCAATTAAAGACCTTGCATCAAAGATCGATGGGTATATAAGCAAAGCAATCATCTTTGCCAACTCTATCATCTCAGAATTAAATCTTTTTAGTGGTGAGTATTCGGATGTTTTTGATTTTGTTGACATCGACGATATCACATCAAATCTTGCAACGATCCTTCAAGGCTCCGGAGATGTTCTTAAAAGAATAGCAAATCTGCTGGTAAATTATGGCGGAAATATTGTCATCGGAGTTAAAGATATTTTTCTCGGACTGTTTATATCAATATACGTTTTGATCTTTAAAGAAAGCATTGCAACTTGGTTTAAGCGGATTTTGAGAGCGCTTATGTCAAGGGCAAATTACGACACATTTATACACCGTGTTGATCACGCAAACAGCAAGTTCGGAAATTATATCATCGGTGCAATCACCGATTCTATCATAGTTGCCCTTGAAAGCTTTATTGTTTTTTCAATTTTCGGTATACCGTATTCCCCTCTTATCGCTGTTATTATCGGTATAACAAATATTATACCTATATTAGGCCCTTTCCTCGGTGCAATTCCAAGTGCCTTTATAATATTTATCGTTGAACCTCAAAAGGTTATTTTGTTTATCATACTTATCCTTATAATTCAGCAGATAGACGGCAATCTTGTTGCGCCCCTGATACTTGGTACAAGTCTTGGACTCAGCTCTTTTGGCATTATCATTGCCATAACCATTATGGGCGGACTTTGGGGAATGCCCGGCATGTTTATCGGCGTTCCGCTGTTTGCTTTTTTTGCCGACATTATAGAAGAAGCAGTCAATTCAAAGCTAAGAATTGCTGATGATCCGGATTTCCCTCCGATCGAGCACCATGAAGAAAAAAATTATAAATCTCCGATAGTTTTGTTTGCAAAAAAGCATCTAAAAAATATCGGCAGATCTTTTAGCAGAAAAAAATAAATTGGAGGCTTATCAAAATGAGTAACAATATAAGAAAAGGCGGAATTTCGGTTGAATCCGAGCATATATTCCCTATTATAAAAAAATGGCTGTATTCTGAAAAGGACATATTCTTGAGAGAGATCGTTTCTAACGCCTCGGATGCTGTCACAAAGCTTAAAAGGCTTGAATCACTTGGCAAGGTAACGGATATTGGCAGCAATTTCAGAATAGATATCAAGCTGGATAAAGACGAGGGGACTCTCACAGTTACCGACAACGGAATCGGTATGACCGAGGAAGAACTTTCAAAATACATCTGCCAAATTGCACTTTCGGGTGCTCTGGACTTTATTCAGAAATATGAGGACCAATCTACCGCTGCGCAAAACGGAATAATCGGTCACTTTGGTCTTGGATTTTATTCCTCATTTATGGTCAGTGACACCGTTGAGATAATCACAAAATCTTATACCGATGCTCCGGCAGTAAAATGGGTCTGCAACGGTGAGGGGGAATATGAGATATTCCCCTCAGATAAGACTGACAGAGGCACTTCGATAATCATGCACATTGCTGACGGAGAAGAAGAATATCTTAGCAGTTCAAAAATTCGTGATATGCTCCATAAATATTGCGCTTTTATGCCTGTTGAGATATATTTTGACGACGGAGAGAACAAAAAGGATGATGAAAAGTCAGACCCGATAAATGATACAAAACCGCTTTGGCTCCGTAACCCCTCCGATTGCGCGCCGGAAGAATATAACGAATTCTATAAAAAGGTATTTGGTGACTACAGAGACCCGCTTTTCTATGTTCACATAAATGCAGATTATCCTCTCAATTTTAAGGGAATTCTTTTCTTCCCCAAACTGAACAATGAGTTTGAATCGGTAGAAGGACAGGTGAAGCTCTACTACAATCAGGTTTATGTTGCCGATAATATCAAAGAGATAATCCCCGAATACCTTCTTATGCTGAAGGGCGTGCTTGATTGCCCCGAACTTCCGCTCAATGTCTCAAGAAGCTATCTGCAAAACAACTCATATGTTTCAAAGGTTTCGGCGCATATCGTTAAAAAAGTGGCTGATAAGCTGAACGCACTTTGTTTAAACGAACGCACTGAATATGAGAAGGTTTGGAATGACATCCGCACCTTTGTGGAATACGCTTGCATGCGTGATAAAAAATTCTATGACAGAGTAAGTTCATCTCTGCTTTTAAAGCTGTGTGGCGGAGAATTTGTTACACATGAAAAATACCTTGAGCATGCTAAGGCTCTTCACGAGAATACTGTATATTATGCAACCGATCCGGCTCTGCAGGCTCAGTACATCTCAATGTTCGAGAGCCAGGGGATAAAGATTGCACTTTTTGAAAAGCTTATCGACACTCAGTTTATCTCAATGCTTGAAAGTTATAACGCCGAGATAAAATATGTTCGAGTTGATGCAGACACATCGGTTCTAAAATGCGAAGGTGAACCGGAAAAAAATGAAAAGCTTGAAAAGCTCTTCAAAGAAGTCAGTGGTGTACCGGAACTGAAGGTGAGCATTGAAAAACTGAAAGATAGTTCTGTGCACGCTATGCTGAGTG
This sequence comes from Eubacteriales bacterium, assembly GCA_045587665.1. Taxonomy (GTDB): domain Bacteria; phylum Bacillota; class Clostridia; order Oscillospirales; family CAG-272; genus SIG710. The sequence continues at coordinate 14,527 of JAZNCT010000010.1, read as the reverse complement.
TTACAGAGCAATCAAGAAGAATGGAAGAAATGATGAAGCTTTACTCAATGACAGGCTCGGATGCAGCCCCCCTCTTCCCTCTGGATATGACACTTATCCTCAATTCTGCTTCACCGCTTGTTTCAAAGCTCTCTTCACTTGCCGAATGTGATGATGAAAAGGCAAAAAAGGTAGCAAAGCAAATGTTTTATCTTTCACTTATCTCTCAGCGTCAGCTCACTGCTTCAGAGATGAAGGAATTTATCTCTGAAAGCTATGATATGCTAAGCAACTTCTAATGGAAAAAGATTTAAAAGTTATTTCTGAAAATCTTTCCCTGCTATCAAAGCGTGCCGAAGGATGCGAAAAATCAAGAAGGCATTGGCTCCTTGAGCTCTTAAAGTTATTTGAGAATGAAGGGTATGTTTCTCAGACAGACATTGCCGAAAAGCTCCGTTTACTCGGTGTTGACAAAACTGACGATCTTCTCTGCATAAGCCGATATCTTATTGAAAACGGAAAAGCAGAATTACACCCGGATTTTGCCAATGTTGAGCAAAAACTCGGTTTTGTAAAAATTTCCTGCTTTGAAAGTGAGCTTTCAAGGCGTTCTCTCAATCGTTTTGTGGGTGGCGTTAATTTTGAAACATTATACAGAGACAGCTTTATTGAGCTGTTTGAAGACGTATACGGAGAAAGAGCTGATTTTTGTATAGTACCAATCGAAAACACAGGTTCGGGGAAGCTCCTGAATTTTTATTCAATGATCATAAACTATAATTTGAAAATCGTTGATATTTGTGATATCGAACACCAAAATGACGATCTGCGCACCCGCTTTGCATTGCTCTCAAGAGGTCCGTTAAATTTGGACATATCAAAATCTGTTGGTGGATGTATGGAAATATGTATAACCACAGATGAGGGCGAGAATATAAGCAAGGTGCTTTGGGCTGCCGGGCTTTGCAGGATGAAACCTCGGCGAATCGATTCTGTTCCTTATACACATCTTAAAAACAGATTTTCATATTTTATCGGTTTTAAATGCGGTCCTGATGCACTGGCCGAAGATTTTCTTGTTTTGCTTTCACTTTGGGGCATGTCTTATACCCCAATAGGTGTTTTTTGGGAAAAGGATGAATAATTTTTATGAATTCATTGTAGAATTAGAAAGGATTTTAAAATGACAGACCGTTTTACTTATACTCCAAACGGGGTTTGCTCAAGACTAATTGAGCTCGAAATTGAAGATGATATAATCACAAATGCAAAATTCACCGGTGGCTGTTCAGGAAACACACAGGGCGTTGCGGCTCTTGTTTGCGGAATGAAGGTAGACGAGGCTATAAAACGTCTGTCGGGCATACTCTGCGGTTTTAAATCCACCTCCTGCCCCGATCAGCTTGCAACTGCACTGAAAAAATATAAAAACGAGAAGGAGAAAGCATGAATTATTTTGAAAATTATAAGCTTTGGAGAGAATCTCAGAAACTCAGTGATGCTGAAAAAGCAGAGCTCAATGCTATTTCAGACGATGAAAAGGAGATAAAAAGCCGCTTCGGCTCCTATCTTTCCTTTGGCACAGCAGGACTGAGAGGAACCATGAAGGTGGGAATGAATGCAATGAACGTTCATACCGTTGCCCACGCAACTCAGGGCCTTTCTGCACTCATTATCAAAGAAGGAAGAGAAAAAGACGGGGCTGTTATTGCCTGCGACAGCAGGAATAATTCTGAGCTTTTCGCAAAGGTTGCTGCAAGTGTTCTTGCGGCAAACAATATAAAGACTTATATTTTTGACGGTATACGGCCCACTCCGGAGCTTTCTTTTGCTATCAGGGAGCTTGGCTGTGTTGCCGGAATAAATATAACAGCCTCTCACAATCCAAAAGAATATAACGGCTATAAGGCCTACTGGGAGGACGGTGCACAGCTCCCGCCCGAGCACGCTGAAACGGTTTCAAAAGAGATCGCAAAGGTTGATATTTTTAATGATGTTAAAACTACCGATTTTGATGATGCAGTTGCTGAGGGACTGATTAAGATAATAGGTGCTGATATTGACGAAAAATATCTAAGCTGTGTTGAAAAACAGATAGTAAACAAGGATGCTATAAAAAAAGTGGCCGATGAACTTAAGATAGTATATACTCCTCTCCACGGAACAGGATATAAAATGGTTCCCGAAATACTGAGAAGAGTTGGGATAAAGCATCTCTTTACAGTTCCTGAGCAGATGATACTTAGCGGCGATTTCCCAACAGTAAAAAAACCTAATCCCGAGTTTTCTGATGTTTTCGCTCTCGGTATCAAAATTGCTGAGAATGTTGGAAGCGATCTTGTTATAGCAACCGACCCCGATGCTGACAGAGTTGGCGTGGTTACAAGAACAAAGCAAGGCGATTTTATGACAATAAGCGGAAATCAGATGGGCGCTCTTCTTATCGACTATATTCTCACGGCATATGAGGAAACAGGCTCTATGCCTCCTGAGCCTTATGTTGTTAAGAGTATTGTGTCAACAGAGCTTGCGTCAAAGATCTGCTGCGCTCACGGCGTTAAGATGCACAATGTTCTCACAGGCTTTAAATTTATCGGTGAGGTTATAAAGAATTATGAAAAAGAAGGTCACGGAGATTTTCTCTTTGGCTTTGAGGAAAGCTACGGTTATCTGAAGGGCACATACGCAAGAGACAAGGATGCTGTTGTTGCCTCAATGCTGATTGCAGAAATGACAGCTTATTATAAATCAAAGAATATGACACTTTTTGATGCCCTTGAAGAGCTTTATAAGCGTTATGGTTTTTCCGCCGAGCAAAATCTTGAAGTGAACATGGAGGGCGTTGACGGCCCCGAAAAAATGCAAAAGCTTATGTCCTCTCTCCGCTCTGATCCGCCAAGCTTATTTGGCGAAATGAGGGTAACTGTTTTTGGTGATTATCTTGCAGGTACTTTCAAAGAAATGTCAAGCGGAGCGCTTTCATCAACAAATCTTCCCAAAGCAGATGTGCTCTATTTCGGGCTTGAATGTGGCGATGTCATCATTGTTCGTCCCTCCGGAACTGAACCAAAGGTGAAATTTTATTTTCTTGTTTCCGGAAACAGCAAAGATGAATGTGTGAATAAGATAAATAATTATAAAAATTCTGTTAACAGTCTTCTATAAATTAAGCGGCCGCTTCAGTAGTTTGAAGTGGCCGCTTTTAACATTTATCATAAAAAAGAATATTCTGTTATTGAATAATTTTTATGGCGAGGATGCTTTATGAATAAATGTTATTTTGATCTTTCAAAGCTGTCTCCCGGCAAAAAGGCTTATGTGCACTCCCACGGTGCTGTCGGGAATATGCTTCGCAGATTGCTCGATATAGGTCTGATTGAAAATACCGAGGTTGAATGTGTTGGCATAAGCCCCGCAGGCGGGATTTCCGCCTATCTGATAAGAGGGGCTGTTATTGCACTCAGAAACGAAGATGCAGCTCTCATCACTGTGTATAGCTTGGAGAAATAAAATGAGACGGTTTTTTTCAACTTCGGATAGATATATAAATGAATACGATTTTAAAATTGCCCTTTTGGGAAACCCAAATGTTGGAAAAAGTACGATTTTTAATGCCTTGACCGGTATGAATCAACACACAGGAAACTGGCCCGGAAAGACCGTTTCAAGTGCCGACGGTTACTGTAAAAGCGAAAAATATCTATATAAGCTCGTTGACCTGCCCGGAACATATTCTCTCATGGCTCATTCGCCCGAGGAGGAGATAGCAAGAGATTTTGTATGCTTTGAAAAACCCGATGCGGCTATAATCGTGTGCGACGCAACATGCCTTGAAAGAAATCTTAATTTAGCCTTACAGATAAATGAAACAGGGATACCTTTGCTCATATGTATCAATCTTATGGACGAAGCAGAGAGAAAAGGCATAAAAATAAACACCGATATGCTCGAAGAAAAACTCTGCGTTCCAATAATAAAAACGGTTGGCAAAAAAAAATCATCTGTAAAAGCCCTTCTTTCGGCGCTTGACAAGCTTTGTGAAAATAAAAAAACTTCTTTTTATGAGATTGAATATCCCGATGCTTTAGAAAAAGAGATAAACAGCTTAGCAGCATCATTCAAAGAAAACAAAAGTATGCTTCAAGGCAGATTTATCGCCTTGAAGTTACTGAAAAATGACAGTGATTTTATTGAGAAAATAAAGAATGATATCAGCTATTCAGAAGAACAGCTGAGAGATTCGGTTGAAGCTATTAAAACTGAGGGGATCGAAGGTAGTCAATTTGATAGCATTGTGGTCTCTGCATTTGTAAAAACCGCAGAAAAGCTGTGCAAGGATGCAGTTACCTTGGAAAAAGAAGAATATAACAAAAAAGACAGAACAATCGACAGGATTCTTACGGGAAGAACTTGGGCTTTCCCCATAATGCTTCTATTCTTGGCTGTTGTATTCTGGATAACAATATTCGGAGCAAATTATCCCAGCAGTATTCTCTCATCTTTTCTTTTTATGCTTGAAGGCAAGCTTGAAGCACTTCTGATTATCATAGGAACACCTTCATTTATAACAAATGCACTTGCTCATGGGGTCTACCGAGTTCTTGCTTGGGTCGTTTCGGTCATGCTGCCGCCAATGGCAATATTCTTCCCCTTCTTCACTCTACTTGAAGACTCCGGATATCTGCCGAGAATCGCATATAATCTTGACCGTCCCTTTAAGTGCTCAGGGGCTTGCGGAAAACAGGCACTCACTATGTGTATGGGATTTGGCTGTAACGCCGCAGGTGTGGTAGGATGCAGAATAATTGACTCTAAGAGAGAACGTCTCCTTGCCGTTTTAACCAACAGCTTTGTGCCCTGCAACGGTCGATTTCCAACTATCATTGCCATCATAACTATGTTTATCGCATTTGGCTCGGGGTTTTTTTCTTCAATTGTGGCTTCCCTTTTATTAACAGCCGCAGTTCTTTTGGGAATTCTTGTGACCTTTGCCGCAACAAAGCTGCTATCTTCAACGATTTTTCGCGGTGAACCTTCGTCTTTTGCTCTTGAACTGCCGCCATACCGACGCCCGGATGTAGGCAGGGTCATAATCAGATCGGTTTTTGACAGGACTCTTTTCGTGCTTGGAAGAGCTATAGCCTTTGCTGCTCCTGCCGGACTTGTTATATGGCTTCTTGCCAATATTTCCTTTGGAGGCAGTTCTCTGCTTTCTCACTGCGCCTCTTTTCTGGATCCATTTGGCAGGCTTCTCGGTATGGACGGCGCAATTATACTTGCATTTATCCTTGGATTGCCGGCTAACGAGATAGTCATCCCAATAATAATTATGATATATCTATCATCAGGAACACTTATTGATATTTCAGACCAAAGTTTGCTCAAAACGATTTTTATCGAAAACGGCTGGACGCTTAAAACTGCGATTTCAATGATAATTTTTACGCTTTTCCACTGGCCTTGTTCAACAACACTGATGAGCATAAAAAAGGAAACAGGCAGTTTTTTTTACACTCTCATTGCTTTTGCGCTTCCAAGTTTAATCGGAATTTCGCTTTGCCTTATTTTAAATCTGCTATTGTAAAATAAAAAAGACTTTAAAATATAATTTTATTGGCTTTTACTATAAAATTCCTATTGAAAATTTATAGTTTTTATTGTAAAATATAGAAGGAAGTAAATTTTTTGCAGAGGAGGATGAATATGAAAAGATCTTTGATGCTTGCTTCACTTATCTCTATTTTATTTATCTTCCTCTGCGGTTTTTCTTATTCAGATATTTCAGCAGATGAAACCGTTTGTTATGGGGGCTACTGCTATTACATTGAAGAGGGTGATATATACAGAGCACCTATGACAATTCTTTCGGGTAAAACTGCTCTGTTCAGAGAAAACAGCTCAAAAATAATGCTGAGCGGCTCTGATCTGCTCTCGTTTGATGACATGGGAAATATAACTTCATATTCTCTTGTCTCGGATGATGAAACAGTTTTAAAAGATGAGCTGCGCTTTTTAAGCAGCATGCAGGATGAAGGTCTGCTCCTTGGCAGCCTCTCGGCAAAATATGAGTCAAACGGAAATCCCGGTGCTATCTCCTCAGGAAAAGGCGATGCAGGTGGCGTTTCCTTTGGCGCATATCAATTTGCAGGCAATGCCGGGGTTCCTTATGCCTTTTCCAATTGGTGTGCCTCAAAGGAAGAATATGCCACGATAGGAAACAGGCTTCTCGAAGCATATTCTGCAGATTCAAATACATACGGAGACAATTTCAAAGCCTGCTGGAAGGCTATTGCCTCCGAGGACAGAGAGCTTTTTCACACAATTCAGCACTCATATGTCAAAGAAAAATATTATGATGCCATTGTCCACCGAATAGAATCAAACGTAAAAAATTTTGACATTGATATGTATGGAATTGCACTGAAAAATGTTTTTTGGTCACGCTCTGTTCAGCACGGTGTTGGCGGTTCATACAATGTTATCACACGAGCCTTTGACTCTATCGGCGGTTTTTCCCTTCAATCCGAAGATATTCTCATACGGGCTATCTATGCTGAAAGCGGTGCTGTTTCAGATACCGGTACAAATCCCATGACAGGTGCCACCGCAGAGGAATACGGCATTGCCGGAAAGTATATGAAATATTATAGCAAAAATTCTTCCTCGGTTCAACTTTCGGTTTTCAGAAGACTTAATATAAATGAGCTTTCGGAAGCACTTATGATGCTTGATACATATGGCGGCTACACAGCATCGGAGGATACGCCTTATCTGCTTGGCGGCCTCAGAACTGCTGACATCACCGATGCACAAGCACGCCTCTTTGGCACAGTTTATAACTATCGTTTGCAAAATGTAAGCGAGTACGGTTTTCTCATCGGTAAAAATACTTCTGAATTTAAAAGGATTAAGGTTTCAAGCGAAGGAACCTCAGTTCCCGTCATTTCATTTAATGCCTCTACCCTCTCCTATTCTGATGAGCTCGATCCTATGACTACTTATTACTTTGCTGTCTATGCAGTGATAAACGGTGAATATGCTGAAAGCGATGTCAGCTATTTTGTTTCAGGATTCGCTCAAACGTATACGGCCTTTTTTAAAAATTTTGACGGCACACTTCTTTACAGTCAAACGCTCAGAGAAGGCAGACTGCCTAAATTTATCGGCAAAAAGCCAACTCGCCCTTCCGATGACAAATATACATACACCTTTATCGGTTGGGATAAGGAGATTCTGCCACTAACCGAGGACACGGTTTACACTGCTATCTATGACGGCACCAAAAATAAATATAAGGTCAGATATTTTTCGAATGAAAGAGAGCTGATATTTGAATGTGAGGTTGAATACGGCGGACAAGCTGTTTTTTATGGTGTGCTCCCAACCAAATCACCTGACAGACAGTTCGGCTATGCTTTTTCTCACTGGTCTCAAAGCGAAGATAATATCACTATGGACACAGACCTATTTCCGATGTTTATAAAAAAAGACCTTCTTTGGAGCGGAAAAAGCTCAAGCGGATTTGCACAGGGCAACGGCAGCTGTGAATTCCCATTTGAAATCTCCTCACCCGAGGAGCTTGCATATCTTTCGGAATACACGGCGGCAGGCAACTCTAACGGAAAATATTTTGTTCTGACACAAAATATTGTTTTATCGGCAGGAGATAACAAAAAATATTTCACCCCTATAGGAAATAGTGAAAATCCATTTTGCGGCAGCCTTGACGGAAAAGGCTACAAAATCGAGGGGCTGTGTGTCTATTCAAACGATGCCGCAGGATTGTTTGGTTTTGTAGACGGTTCAACAATTAAAAATCTGATTATCGAAAACGCCGATATAAGGGGCGATATAGCAGGCATAATTGCCGGAGAAATCATTTGCGTCAGCGGTAATGTTTCAACTGTGGATTCTTGCATGATCTCAGGCACAGTAAACGGCTCACAATATGCAGGCCTTGCCTTTGGAATGATTAGCGGAGATAATGTTTTTATTTCAAACATTTCTGCTGCAGGCAATTTGCTTGGCGAAATATGCGGTGGTATCTGCGGAAGCTTTGCAGGTTCTTCTCTTTCAAGCGCAGTTGCATTTATTGAGAATATTTCAGATTCAGGCGACGGAATTGTCGGCCGATGCTCTACCCAAACTGCTATAGAAAGCTGTTACTTCTATGGCAGTGTCACATCAAGCTTTGGTGAACGATTGTCGCAATTTGGTTTGAACCTTGAAAGCTCTTATAGCGGATTTGATTTTTTTGACACATGGATCATATCAGAAGGAAAAGCTCAGCTCAGAATTGCATCTGAAAATGATTTTTCATATCTGATTTACGGCGACGCTGATGGAAACGGAAAACTAAATACGAAAGACATCGTTCTCATTGCCCAGTATATTGCCGAGTGGGATGTAAGCATTGGTTATGATTTTTTCACAAGGGCTGATGTAAATTTAAGCGGGAGAATTAATACTGCAGATATAGTTTTGATCGCACAGTTCATTGCCGGCTGGGACGTTTCGCTCGGCACAAAATAAGTTTCAAAAAAGCTATTGTAAAATATATGAAAATATGTTACAATATTTAAGTAATTGTTTCTTTGATATGTTTTAGGGGGCAAAATGAAAAACAATGCAAAAAAACATACGCTTTTTTGCGAAAGAATAACAGAAATATATATATATTTCATTTTTGTCGTTCTTTCTTTGTTTTGCTTTCCCGATTATTCCCATATAACTGCTTCAAAATTTAATTTGTTCTTTATTGGAACTGCAATCTATGTCCTTTTGCTTTTTGAAGCTCTGATCACTGCGGAGAATAGCCAGATCCTCTTTAGACTCAAACAGTGGCGCAGCCCCCCTGCCCTTGCCCTGCTCACTTTTCTCGTTTTCTCCATAATTTCTTTTGCCTTATCACCTCACATCAATCTCAGCCTTTTAGGCAGCGGAAAGTTTGACGGTGTTATCTCAAGCATTCTCTATTTTATCGCGTTTTTCGGCGTTCTTTCGTTTGGAGAGTTTAAAGCACGATATATCACCGCTTTTCTTCCCGTGGTGTTATTTAATTTTGTTCTTTCACTGCTTCAATTTTTTTCTCTTAATCCTTTTTGGCTCTATCCGCAAAATATGAATTATCACGACGCCTTTCGCCTTTATGCAAACGAATTTATGGGCAGTTTTGGCAATGTTGATATTTTTTCGGCTTTTATGGCAATGGCAGTTCCTCTTTTCGGGATAGCGACATTGAAATATCATGGAAAGATCAGGATCTTATCTTTAATTTCGCTTTTCGCTTCTTCATTTATGCTGTTCCTTTGCGGAGTTTACGCCGGCATCGTTGGGGCAAGCTTTGGAATTCTCGCAATAGCCTTCTCTATTTACGATAACTGCGAATATAAATTTTTTATGCTTTCTCTTTCTGTTATTTCTTTTGCAGTTTGCAATGCTTTGATCTTAAAAGATCATATTTGGGCTTTACTCTTGTTTCTATTGGCCCTGTTTTTTGTTATTCTCTCGCGAATAAAATCTTTTAACAGAAAGATATTTCTGATAAGTTTTTACTCATTCTCAACTATAGCTGTTCTGATCTTTGCCTGCTGCCTGATAGCTTTTGGTCTGGATTCAGGTCGGCTCAGAATTTGGAAGGACGCTTTTAGAATTTTTCTTGATCATCCTTTGCTCGGAAGCGGCCCCGGCACTTTTATAAACGAGGTTTCCTTTAGCTTTACAAGGCAAAGCGAATACGGAATAATCGAAAGTGCAATAGATTGTGCACACAATATATATCTTAACATTCTATCCTGCGGCGGGATTCTTTCTTTTACGGCTTTTATGGCTTTTGCAATACTTGTTTTAAAGAAAAGTAAAAACTCTTTACTCTTTCCTGCAATAATTGCCTATCTGGCTTTGGGATTCTTTTCTTTTGAAGTTTGCAGTATTTCCGCAATTTTTTATGTGATCTGCGGTCTTGCTGTTGACGATAGATCAAATAATTTTTATAAGGATGTATAATTATGAAAATGAATAAAAAAATAATTTCGCTCAATCTTTGTTTTTTACTGCTTTTCACAGCTTGCTTTGCACCGATTTCAGCTTCAAGCGCATCACCTGCATATTCTGTAACCGTTGACGGAACAAGCTTTATGAGCAACGAAAGCAAGAGCGGAAACGGCTGGTCATATGACCCCGCCTCAATCACCCTTACTCTTGACGGATACAACGGCTCTACTATAAAGGCATCCGGCGATCTTGTTGTTTACACAAAAAATGAAGTAACAATAAGCGGTTCTGCCACAGATAAATATTCTTCAGACAATTGCGGAATCGTTGTAAACGGCGCTCTTACGCTCAATGCCAGCGATAAAACCACTATAAGCGGCGCAAACAGCCAGGGTCGCGGCGGCGAAGGCATTGTTGCCGCAAGCGCTTATATCAGCTCCGATTACGGAACTGATTTTGTTGTGAACGGTGCTGACGGTGCATATGCTATCAAAGCAAACGTTCTTGAGCTTTCTACAAAAAATCTTTATGCAAACGGAGGTGCATCCTCTCCTGCAATTTTCTTCTCAACATTCTTTAATGTATTACCCAAGACTAATGCAGAAATAATTTCGGGCGGTGCTGATGTTTTTGCAATTACCTATTTAAAATCTGCATCCTACAGCTTTGACAGCGATATCAACGTAAGCTTTTTTGATAACAACAGCAGAATCATTATGTCATCGAAAACAGGCTTTATGTACGGTGATGTAAATGAAGACACTTTAATAAACACTAAAGATGTTGTTCTTCTTGCACAGTCAATAGCAGGTTGGGGCGTTGAGCTCTCTTCAAAGGGCGAGGCTGCCGGTGATGTGGCTAAGGACGGAACGCTCAATACCAAAGATGTTGTTAAGCTGGCTCAGTTCGTTGCCGATTGGGATGTTACACTTGGAACATAATAATTTATTATAATTGATATGCAAAAAGCAGAGAATCACTTCTCTGCTTTTTCTTTATAAATATGTGTGTTTATTATCTGATAATATCATATATCAGCGGTACATCTTCGGGCTTCGAGGCCGAAAACTCGACAGCAGACATAAACAGCTTTTCAGCATTATTTATGCGGCTCTTATCTGAAGTATAAAGCCTTGCAATTATTTCGCCCTCGCAAACTGCGTCCCCTGTCTTTTTTTCCAAAATTATACCGGCCGCCATATCAATTATATCATCTTTACTCTCTCTGCCCGCGCCCAGTACAACCGATGAAACACCTATCTTTTCGGCATCCATATGAGAAATGTAACCCGAACACGGAGCACAAACAATCGCTTCAAACTCTGCCTTGGGGAAAAGCTCGATATTATCTATCCACGTGACATTGCCACCCTGGCAGGATATCCATTCTTTAAACTTTTCAAAAGCAAGACCGCTTTCAATAGCATCCTTTACCCTTCTTTTGCTCTCTTCGATATCCAAATCCATAGAAAGAGATATCATATTTGACGCAAGTGCCTCACAAACCGTACGCAGATCACCTTTTTTTTCTCCGCGAAGCACTTCTATTGCCTCTTTAACTTCAAGTGAATTTCCGATAGCATTTCCAAGCGGAGTATCCATATCGGTGATCAGTGCGGCAATATTCCTTCCGCATGCCTTTCCGATATCCACCATTTTTTGACCGAGCATACGTGCATCTTCCGGTGTTTTCATAAATGCACCACTTCCGGTTTTGATATCAAGAACTATCGTGTGTGTTCCTGCTGCAATTTTTTTGCTCATTATACTTGATGTTATAAGGGGTATGCTCTCTACCGTTGCTGTAACATCGCGAAGTGCATAAAGCTTTTTATCACATGGAGCAAGATTTCCGCTTTGACCTATCACGGCAATGCCTATCCTGCTGACCTGATCTATAAATTCTTCCGGTGAAAGAGTGGTTTTATAGCCCTCGATCGATTCCAGCTTATCAACCGTTCCACCTGTGTGACCAAGACCTCTTCCTGACATTTTTGCTACCTTCGCACCAAGCGAGGCAACGATTGGGGCTACTATCAGAGTGGTCTTGTCACCAACACCGCCGGTGCTGTGCTTGTCAACCGAAAGAGAGCCAAACATCGATAGGTCAACCGTTTCACCGGATCTCGACATTTCAAGAGTAAGAGCTGCTGTTTCCTTATCCGTCATACCCACAAACATAATGGCCATAGCAAGTGCAGAAGCCTGATAATCCGGAATAGTACCATTTGTATAACCATTTACAAAATAAGCGATCTCTTCTTCCAAAAGCTCTATGCCCTGTCTCTTTTTGTGTATTATATCATACATTCTCATATCTTATCTCCTAAAATGGGCTGCCACTGGGGCAGCCCGTTTTTAATCAATCAAATGGGTTAAATTCATTATCTGCAAAACCGCTTGACTTATATTCCATAAGAGTGATATTTTCTGCCGAAATGGAGATTCCGCTATCAGCCTCTGTTGAAATAACAAGATAACAACCTTCATAAACATCGTTAAATGAAGTGAGATCAAAATATTGGATATTATTTTTCAGTGTTTTATAACATCTTGTTACAACATTTGAAACTACCTTTATATCTCCATTTGCTTTTCGGCAAACTATTGATATGCTTATCGGTACGCCAACATCGCTTCCGGACATAACCAAATCAACCGAAAGTTTGAGACATTTGGCTGTGAGCAGCGTATGGTCGGTGAGCTCAGCATATATGCCTACATAGCCCTCTGAAATTCTTTCAAATGTTGCTCCATCATCCAAGGCAACAGAGCCGACAGCGCTACTGCAATTTTTAAAATTCTTTACTGCATAGGAATCACCGTCAGACACGGGAGTAACCCTTATAATTCCAAGCGAAGCATCATACACGCAGTTTTTAAAATTACCGTTACCGATAAACTCTTCGATAGCAATATAATATTCGCCGTTTACCCTTACTTTATTCTTGCCGGAATATTGACCGCTATATACCGAGGAAGCAAGGTATACTTTGCCAAGTTTAACAACTGACGGATAGTAGAAAACAGCATTTTCAACATAAACCTTTGCGGGGTAAATATAAGAAGCAGCGCACTCAAATTGGTTTTCAAGCTCGGTTTCATTTTGAAGGAAACCGGATATCTTATCCGTTTTTTCCTCACCGTATGCACATATGTAAATTATCAAGGCGTTCTTGCCGTCAGCCAGCAGCTTTATGATCTGCGGTTCGCTTATGCTAAGCTTAAGAAGGCCTTCTTCAAAACAGCACTGCAAACTTTATCCGAATTGACAACAAACCCTTCCGAAACATCAAAATTCGGCTTAACAGAGACGGTTATATCAGCCCCGGAATACGCAAGTCCTATAAAATCCTTCTCACAAGAACCGAGAGCCGATGTAACAAAAGCTCTCTTTGCATCCGCATATACTGCGGCTACAGTACCAATGGCATGCTTGGCTATTTCAAGCATTTCTTTGCAACAAAGAAATGGCGAAGAAGAATCAAGCTTCTTTAAAATACCGATCTCAGCCGCCTTATCATAAGGAAATTCAGAGAGAAAATCACCATTTTCACTGCTATAGCCAACAAAACCGAGAACAGCAGAAATATATTCTGATTTAGTCACATATGACTGGGAAAAGCTCGTAACAACAGCATTATGAAAATAAGGTGAAATATCATTTAAAAATCCTTCACACAACTCTTTTGAAACGAGCTGATCTTCGGATATAATATCATCTGTGTCTGCTCCAAGATCTGAAAACTCATCGCAAAGCAAATCAAAATCCGAAGCAAGCGCAGGAACAGACAATATAAGTGAGATCAAAATCAAAATAAGAGTGTGTTTTAATATGTAAATTATACTGTTCATCTTTAAATTACCGCCATATTATTCAAATGGATTAAATTCGTTGTCACCTATCATGTATTCGCCACAGATTCCAGAAAACTCGAAGTCTGCTGCCATATCTATCCTTCCACCGATTGCAGCATTTTCTCCAAGAAGAGAATCAGAAAGCACTGCCGTTACGGCCTGATATGGAGAGGTTTCGGAGGCATACCATATGTAGAGCTTATTATCTTCGCATTTTATAATAAATTCATCTTTTCCAAGCGCAGGAGCTTCTTTTCTTGACGTACTGCCGACAACGATCTCAAAATCGGATGCTTCACTTGTGTCATCATTAACCGGAAGTTCCTTTTCTGTAAGCGTTTTAACACCTGAAACTATATATTCGGAAATCAGCTTTGCCGAACCTTTATCATCCTTGGGTATAACTATGGAATATTCAGAAATATCAACACCGCAGAGTGTTATAATGAAAGTTGTTTTTTCACTCTCAAGTGCATCGGATTCAACCCCAGAAGTTGCACCACCGGCAACAGATGTATCAGAAGCACTACCCGAAGCTGCAACGGTTTCTTTATTTTCGTCTGCAACTTTGCTTGAACAGGCCGCAAAAGACACACAAAAAACAAGTGCCAACAATAGGCAAAGCAAGCTGTTAACTTTCATATTTCCTCCAAAACAAATAAAAATACACATTATAGATTATAACATATTTTTCATT
>JAZNCT010000009.1:0-15614 GCA_045587665.1 Eubacteriales bacterium | reverse complement strand
ACAGAATGTATATCTCTAACGCTACAGGCTGTTCCTCAATCTGGGGCGGTCCCGCAGCTACATCTCCCTACACAGTAAACGAAAAGGGTCACGGTCCTGCATGGGCTAACTCCCTCTTCGAGGATAACGCTGAGCACGGTCTCGGTATGGCTCTTGCACACAAGACCATTCGCGAGAAGCTCATCCGCAAGGTCAGCGAAATGATGGCTTCTGACAAGGCAAGCGATGATTTCAAGGCAGCTGCTCAGAACTATATTGATACAAAGGATAACGGCGCAGCAAACGCTGCAGCTACCGATGCACTCGTAGCAGAGCTCGAAAAGGCTGCTGCACAGGGTTGCCCCACAGCTCCCGCGATCCTCAAGGAAAAGGATTACCTCTCCAAGAAGTCCGTTTGGGTCTTCGGTGGTGACGGATGGGCATATGATATCGGCTTTGGCGGTCTCGACCATGTTATGGCTTCCGGCGAGGACGTAAACATTATGGTATTCGATACCGAGGTTTATTCTAACACAGGCGGACAGGCATCGAAGGCTTCCAACATAGGTCAGGTTGCTCAGTTTGCAGCAGCAGGTAAGGCAATCGGCAAGAAGAACCTTGCAGAGATCGCAATGTCCTATGGTTATGTTTACACAGCACAGATCGCAATGGGCGCTGATATGAACCAGACACTTAAGGCTCTTACAGAGGCTGAGGCATATAACGGTCCTTCCATCGTTATCGGTTACGCTCCTTGTGAGATGCACGGTATCAAGGGTACAATGGCTAACTCTCAGATCGAAATGAAGAGAGCCGTTGAGGCAGGCTACTGGCAGATGTTCAGATTTAACCCTGCTCTTAAGGCAGAGGGTAAGAATCCTCTCAGCATCGACTGCAAGCCCGCAACAGCAGACTATAAGGAGTTCATCACAAGTGAAACTCGTTACAGCCGTCTTGCACAGCAGTTCCCCGAGAGAGCAGAAAAGCTCTTTGAGGAAGCTGAAAAGGCTGCAAGAGCTAAGTACGACCGTCTCGTTAAGATGGGCGAGCTCTATGCTCCCGAGGAGAAGTAATATCTCATAAAAAGCTGATACAAATAAGGACTGAGCCGAAATCGGCTCAGTCCTTATGTTTTTGTAATTAGGACAATTTCTTTGCTACAAATAATATGCGGCATTAAGCCGCCCTGTTTGTTTATTTGGAAATTCTTACGAAATCAATGAAGGCTCGTCCTGCATAAGTTAGGAGTCCTTCATCACCTACAACAATATCGTTATATTTTTGCACATCCTGTAATGCAAAATTAAGACGTTCTCCATCCTCTTTTTCAAAAATTATGTGATTGAACGGGTCGGTGTAATTGGCTGTCTTGTTGACCTTGTTTACAACTTTTACTTTTATGCAAATTTTTTTATAATTTTCGATATCATCTGTTCCAAGAGTGTTGCTCTGTGACTTTTTCATCCATTTTAGAAAAACTAACGACCCCACAATGAATAAGATTCCGGATAATAAAATAGTGAAAATAATCATCCCTGCATTATCTTGGATCACTTCACCAATTTCGTCTCCAAATGACTTTTTTTCGTACCCGAAATAGAATTGCAGCAAATTTAATGTAAAAAATTTTTTCATGTCAAAACTCCTTATAATTTTATTGAACAGGAACTATTCCGCCTAAAATTATACCATAATAATTCCTGTTTGTCAAGAGGATTTGGTATTATAATTCCAATATACATATTTTGGGAGGAACTATTATGCTTATTTTTGATATGAGAATAATTGGCAACAAGTTGCTTGCGGTTAGAAAAAGTCTGGGACTGACCCAAGCGGATGTCGCTGAATTATCCGGCGTTGCGGACAGAACCTATGCGGATATTGAGCGTGGAAGCGTGAATATGAGAATTGAAACGGTCATAAAGATTTGCAATGCTCTTAAAATTACCCCCGATAAAATTTTGACCGAAGATAAATCTTCTGACGAAATCAAAATCGATGAAATCATTGAACGATTTAATAACTGCACGAACGACGAAAAAAATACAGCGATTAAATTGCTATCGGTATATCTTGATTCAATCAATAAATAAGATGGGCGAGCTCTATGCTCCCGAAGAGAAGTAATATCTCATAATAACATATGGGACTGCCTCTATGCGAGGCAGTCCCAATATTTTTTTGAAAAAATCAGCAAAAAGTAGTGCATTTTTCCCTAAATTGTGTTATAATATAAGTTAAGTTTTATTATTTAGAGCTTAACACTGATTTTCAGAATTTTACCAAGGTCGTATGTAAGGAGTACAGTATGTACAAAATAGCTTCAAAAAAGTCACTTAACCCGACGGTGACGCAAATGGAGATAGAATCTCCTCTTGTTGCGAAAAAAGCAAGACCGGGACAATTTATCATTCTCAGAGTTGACGAAGAGGGAGAGCGAATCCCACTCACTGTTGCAGGAACGGATCCTGAAAACGGAACAGTTAAAATTATATTCCAGATCGTTGGGGGAACAACCGAAAAGCTGAATCAAAAGGAGCAAGGCGAATTTATCAGCGATTTCGTAGGACCTCTCGGCGTTGCTACCCATACGGATGGAATAAAAAAGGTGTGCATTGTCGGCGGAGGAGTTGGCTGTGCTATTGCAATGCATGTAGCACAGGAATTTCATAGGCTTGGAGCATCGGTAACAGGCATAATAGGGTTCAGAAACCGAGATCTTGTGATACTTGAAGAAGAGTTCAAGGCTTGCACAGACAAGCTCTGCATTATGACCGATGACGGTTCTTACGGCAGAGAAGGAAATGTGACAATACCGCTTGGTGAAATGCTTGGTAGCGGTGAAAAATTTGATATGATAATAACTATTGGCCCGCTTGTGATGATGAAGTTTGTAACTCTCACAGCAAAGCCCTTTAACATTCCTGTTACCGTGTCGATGAATCCTATCATGATCGACGGTACCGGTATGTGCGGCGGATGCCGACTTACCCTCAATCGTGACGGTAAAAAGATTACAAAGTTTGCCTGCGTTGACGGCCCTGATTTTAACGGATATGAGGTTGATTTCGATGAAGCAATGTCCAGAGGCAGAATGTATGCCGATTTTGAAAGACACGCTTATGAAAAATCCTGCAATCTCTTTAAAAAGGAGAATTTATAATGGCGATAAATCCCAAAAAGCATGAAATGCCCACCCAAGAGCCTGCTGTCAGAGCTCACAATTTTGACGAGGTGGCACTTGGATATACATATGAAATGGCAAAGGCAGAGGCGGCAAGATGCCTTAACTGCAAAAATCAGCCCTGCGTTTCGGGCTGCCCTGTTAACGTCCACATTCCCGATTTTATTGCCAAGATAAAAGAGGACGATATGGAGGGGGCATACCGAGAGATCGCCAAGTCTTCTGCTTTGCCTGCGGTTTGCGGCCGAGTTTGCCCTCAGGAAAATCAGTGTGAAAAAAATTGCACTCTTGGTGTTAAATTTGAACCTGTGGGTATCGGCAGACTTGAAAGATTTGTGGCTGACTACCATAATGAAAATTCAAAGGAGAAAAGTGCTGCACCTGCTTCAAACGGTCACAGAGTTGCTGTTGTAGGTTCCGGTCCTTCCGGTCTTACCTGTGCAGGCGATCTGGCAAAAAAAGGATACAGAGTTACTGTTTATGAGGCCCTTCATACGGCAGGCGGTGTGCTTGTATACGGAATTCCCGAATTCAGACTTCCCAAGAGGATAGTTGCAAAGGAAGTTGAGACGCTAAAGGAGCTTGGCGTTGATATTGAGACCAATGTTGTTATTGGCAAAACTCTTACAGTAGACGAGCTTTTCGATATGGGCTATGAAGCTGTTTTCATAGGATCGGGCGCAGGACTGCCCAATTTTATGGGTATAGAAGGCGAATCGCTGAAGGGCGTATATTCAGCAAATGAATTTTTGACACGCAGCAATTTGATGAAAGCATATCTGGCAGACCCTGAGACTCCAATTATGAAGGGCGGAAAGGTGGCCGTGGTGGGCGGCGGAAATGTTGCTATGGATGCCGCAAGAACTGCGCTTCGTCTTGGCGCGGAAAAGGTATATATCGTATACCGCCGCTCAATGGAGGAGCTTCCTGCAAGAAAAGAAGAGGTTGAGCACGCTATAGAAGAGGGTATTGATTTCAGATTGCTCAATAACCCTGTTGAAATAATCGGCTACAGCAATCCGGATGATCCACGTGACCCTAAAAACGGATTTGTCACTGCTGTTAAGTGCATAAAAATGGAGCTTGGCGAGCCTGATGCCAGAGGCAGAAGGCGTCCCATGCCTGTTGAGGGCTCGGAATTTTTGCTGGAGGTAGACACTGTTATCATGTCTATAGGAACTTCTCCAAATCCTCTTATCAAGAGCACTACCGAGGGTCTTGAGGTCAACGAAAGAGGCGGCATTATAGTAAACGAGGCTGGACTTACATCAAAGGAAGCCGTTTATGCAGGTGGCGATGCAGTAACAGGCGCAGCAACGGTTATCTCAGCTATGGGTGCAGGTAAAACTGCCGCAAAGGCTATTGACGAATATCTGACAAATAAATAATAAAACAAGGGGAAGGCTTATGTCTTAAATAGCAAACGCCTTCCTCCCGTTTATTGTTCAAAACTATTTTTAATAACAAGCGAGAGCCCGCTGCACTTACCGCTCCGAATGATTATTTTCGGGGGATGAGCGCAGTGGGCTCTTATTTTTTAAAAATTATTATTGCTTTGGAAAATAAGCCGAATGTGTTTGCCGTATCAGCTCAAAAGCTCAGAAAACAGCGAAGATGACAGCTTGTATATCATGCAAGAATCCATAGAGGTCCTGCAATAATAAAAGCCGTTTTCATCTGCCGAGCCCAAGATCAGCTCAAAGCTTTTATCCTTTGTGATGTATCCTCCGGAAGTGCCTTCGGCCTCGATCTGCTCTTTTTCTGTATAGTCTATCTTCAGTGTTTTTGGAGAGAGAAAGCCATATTTTTCGGAGTCTGAAGTGTCATAGCTGACAAATTCATCTATGTTCCATTCACTAACAGCTTCAGCAAGTCTGTAGAAGTCAGCGTAGGAGTATTCGGTTTTTATACCGTTTTCGGTGCGCAAAGCAGAATAAACAAAGCCGTCCTCATTTTCATCAGAAGGTGTTTTAACAGATGAAAATATAAGCTCTTTTGCTGAATCCGAGAGGGAAATGGCTGTGATGCTTTCAGCAGATATTTTTGGAAGAGTATCATAAATGAGCAGATCGTCGATTGTGACATCAAAAGCGTCTCTTGCTGTGCTTTCAACAGTAAAGACTGTTGTCATATCACTTTCGGAGGCAAAATAATATTCTGCGGCAATTTGGTTGTAGCTTCCAAAAACAAAGCTGCTCGTCTTGTCTCCCTCAAAAACCGTTACTCTTATGTGAGGGTCATCAAGACCGTATTGTGGAAGCTTTTCGGCGGGAACATTTTCCATTTTACTTTTTCCTTGCGGTGATGAAATAGCGGTTGCCATTGCCGCAACAAGCTCACTGTTTATATTTGGAGAGCTTTCGCTGTCAAGAGACCAAAGGTTGCCGCGAAGGATAAAAGAAAGCGTTTCGCCCTCATATGTATAGCTTATAGCGGTTATATTATCCTCAGATATGCTGTTTGCGGCATATCTCAGTGAAGAAGCACCGTCTTCTGTATAATCGGGGGTGACCGTTTGCGGAAAAAAACGCTTTTGAAGCAGTGCACCGGCTATGAGAACGGCAAGAACGCCCAGCATAATAATGAGCTTTATGTGTCTTTTCATTATCTGCTCCTTCTGCGATACCAGTATATTATTCCGATCACGGCAAATGCCAGAGGGATAATAGCGATAAATATTATGCTCCAGAAATTTGCGGCAGATTCGCTGACGATGAGATATGCACTTTCGATCTCGTTTGCAAGAATATCGTTTGATATCCTGTCTCTTTCCATAGTTCCGCTTAGCATAGAGAGATAATAGCCATAGGTTGCACCGCCGGTGTATCCGTTCCATTGATCGGAGAATGCAGGTGAAGCGCACCAAATAATGTTTGCACCGCTTGCACTGTCCTCAGTGTGAACGGCGATGTTAAATGTCTGTACGGCATTTTCCGAGCCCTGAATGTAAGCAGAGGGAGAGGTTGTGAAAAGTGGAGTTGCATTTATATTTTCAGATTCGGAAACCGCTATTCCGTGAGCATTTGGCAGAAGAAGGGGATAGGAAGCTGCCAGAGCTGAAGTCAGCGAACTTTCTGTACTTACATTTGGTATAAGAAGATTCTGCTGATAATAGTAGTGAGAAGCATCTCCTTCATATATAGAACCACTTATAGCCTCAAGACCGTGAGCTTTCATCACGCCCATCAGATTTGGCATATCGGTATATCTGCTGTCGGTGGTGAGAAAAATGTTTCCACCGCCGCCCAGATATGCCGAAAGCTTTGCGGCTTCCTCTGCGCTTATATCGTTTGTTGGAGCGTTGATGATGATATATTCAGCATCCTCGGGTATTTCGGTGTTAAGAAGCATCAGTGATTCATATTCGATGCTGTTTTCTTCAATGCGGCTTGTGAGAGAGGTGCTCATAGCAGTTTCCCCGTGACCGCTCAGCGCATATACTGTGGGGACATAGCTGGCGGTAACATAGTCAAGGGCGGCAGTTATCTGGCTTTCACCGTCAAAATTCAGCGTCAGAGCAGGATATGAGCCTGTATAATAGTAAGCCTGTGTCATAAAATTCTGATACTGCTCAGCGGGAATTTTGCCGTATGTATCGCTGAAATAGTAATAAAGCCCTGCAAAGTCAACTGTTTTAAAGCGCTTTGCGCTTTCAACGATAAGACTGTAGTTTTCGATAGAATCCTCGGTATATTTTTCTGCAAATTGAGGCTCTTCAATGGGGTCTATCCATTTAACTTTGATGTGTTCGTTTAACTCCTCGTATCTTTGGAGAAATACAGAGAGCGTGGGCATATTGTCGATAGCACTGCCGCTCATGTCATCGCCGTTTTGGCAGATGAAATATATGGTCACGTCTTCATCTATCTTTGGCACAGCCTCAAGGGTCTTTTCTGAAAGAGTGTAGAGCTCAAGCTCTGTCATATCCAGCTTTGTCAGCTTTGAGGGCATATTGAGCGCAACAATATTGATAATTATCAAAACAGCCAGCACTATTGCCGACATAATAAGAGTGTAGCTGCCTATTCTTGTTTTTTTGTTTAATTTAAGCATCGTTTTACCTCCTTTCTGTCAGCTCCAACGGCGTTTTTCAACCGATTGGACGGTGAGATAAACGAAAAATACCGCAAAGGTAACAAGATAAACAATAGCAGTTATATCAAAAATGCCGCCGGTGAGTGCGCTGAACCTTTCAAACACAGCAAGATATGTGACAAGTGTGGGGAAGAGCCCTTCAAAAATTGCCGAATTGACCAGGTATACAAGAATTATTGCACCAAGCATCAAAGTGAGTGCCGCTATTGAAAGGGTTATATTTTTTGTGAGCAGATAGAGCAAAAGTGCGATCAAAACTCCGAGAACAGCAAAGCAGAGCAGAGAAGCTGATGCAGTGCTTGGTATAAGGTTTGAAAGCAGGTTCATCATATTCATAAGAAGAAGAACACCAAAGCTTATAACAGCCGATATGACCTGGCTTGATGTTAGCGATGACATAAACATACAGATAGCAATGAGTGCCGCACCAAGAATATAAAAGCCGAAAAGTGCAAGATAAGCGGATTTATAAGCCATATATCCAAATGCGCTGAGAATAAAGGGGTAAAATGCCATGATGATAACGGGTATAGCGAAAACCGCAAGCATTGCAAGATATTTTCCTATGACTACCTCCGTGACACTTATGGGAAGCGAATAGAGCAGCTGATCGGTTTTTGAGTGCTTTTCTTCTGCAAAGCTGCGCATTGTGAGCAGGGGAACTATTAGAAGAAAAACGATAGTAACATTTGAAAGTACATATTCAAAGGAAGCATAGCCGCCCTTAAGATTTATATATGTAACATAAATACCGGTAAAGCAGAGGAGAAAGGCGATAAAAACACAGCCCACAACCCCATTAAAGAAGCTCTTGAATTCCTTTTTGAAAACAGCTATCATTCTTCCTCTCCTCCTTTGCTTTTTTCACCGAAAAGGGGTGTGTATTCGATGTCGTCGCCGCCTGGCTGTTCATCTTCGTCTTGTTCTTTGTTTTGTTCATTTTCTTCTTTGGTATCTTCAAGCTCTGCAAGAGCCGAGAGCTCCTCATCGCTCATATTTTCATATGAGGCTGTGAGATTCTTTTTAAAGCTGCCGTCAAGAATTTCTTCAACTGTTGGCAGTATTCCGTTTTCATCCGGAGAAATGCCGTCATCTGTCAGCGCAAGGAAGATATCTTCAAGTGTGGTTGTCTCATAATGCATGGATATGATCGGCAGATGATGCTCTGCCATGGCAAAGAATATGGAATCTCTCAGATCTTCACCCTTTTCAATTTCTATTTTCAGGGAAGTAACTCCATTATCTTCAAGCACATCCGAACAGCAGATAACACCCGGCAGGGCTTCGATTATGCTCACAATAGAGTCCTTTTCCCCTCTGACGCTTATGTGGAGCTTGTCAGAGCGGTTAGCAAGCTCTTCAAGATGCTCGATCGTGTCGTTTGCAATAAGGTTTCCGTGGGATATTATCATAACTCTGTCGCAAACTGCACTGATCTCTGCAAGAATATGGCTTGAGAGTATAACGGTTTTTGTCTCACCCAGCTTGCGTATAAGCTCTCTTATTTCAAGTATCTGTTTGGGGTCAAGACCAACTGTTGGTTCATCTAAAATGATGATCTCCGGATTTCCAAGCATTGCCTGCGCTATACCAACTCTCTGCTTAAATCCTTTTGAAAGATTTGCAATAAGGCGATCCTTGACCTGAGTGAGTTCAGTTATTTCCATAACCTCGTTTACTTGACGGCGCAGGGGAAGGCCTTTTACTTTTTTTGCTTCGCCCACAAAAATAAGATATTCCTCCGGGGTCATATCCCCATAAAGCGGGGGCTGCTCCGGCAGGTAGCCAATGAGCTTTTTTGCAGCCTTCGGCTCTTCAAAAATGTCATGTCCGTTTATGGAAACACTGCCCTCACTTGCCGCAAGACAGCCGGTTACGATATTCATGGTTGTGGATTTACCGGCGCCGTTTGGGCCAAGCAAGCCGTATATTTTTCCGGGCTCAACGGTAAAGCTGATTCCTTTTACGGCCGTGTGGTCTCCATATTTTTTTACAAGATTTTTAACCTCGATCAAAAATCATCCCTCCAAGTGCGTTTTTTTAAAATTGCATAACAATACCATTATAATATAACATTATTATGTGTCAACAGTTTGTTTTTTTTTTGTTTTTTTTATGACTTTTTAAAAAAGCTTTCACAACCTCAAAACAAAGTTGATTTCTTTCACATTTCACTAATATCTTTCACATTTTTGTCATTTGATCCGTAGATATTGAAAATGCTTTGTATGGAAAATTATTCGTATTTTATGAGTTTTTATGAGTAAAAAATCCCATTGCAAAAAAGGAAGTTTGGCATATTTGTGCAAAATGTAGAAAAAACGAATTATATTAAAAAGAACTTGACAAGAAAAATGCAGAGTTTTCCACATCCTGAATTTTTAAAACGTAAAATCAACCCTTAATTTTATTGGGTTTTACACAGTTTCAACAGAGTTTTCCACAATCCTGCTTGCATGAGGCGCTGTTTTCTGAAGTTTTGCACATTTGGTTATTTTGACAAACGGAGGCGATTTTCAGTGAATAAATACTCAAAATGAGAGCGGAAAATTGCGATTTTTAACTGAAAATTACGCAATTTTCCGCTTTTTACAATGTTTCAACGATTAGTAGATATTTCTGTCTTCTCGGTATCTCTTCCATTCGTTTTCAAAGAAGCCGCCGCCTTCCGGAAGAGGTGTACAGGTAGTTGAAAATGACCTGATCAGAGCACTGAAGGAGGACACCACAAGAACAGCTCTTCTTGATGTTACCTATCCCGCCCCCCCCGAGGAGGATAGTGAGTTATTTTAAAAAGTAATTTATGGGCTCTGATAAATTACTGTTAAAAAACACAGAGGGAATACGCATTTGCGTATTCCCTCTGTGTTTTGTTTTACTTATGTGAAGCTGAAACAGCGTCAATGGCACTGCCGATATGTGGGTGGATGTTATCCGCCCCGATTTTTTCATAAAGTCCTGCTTTCCTTAATGCGGCAAGGGGTTGATCGTTCAGGTGGGCAATCAAAACCGAAATGCCCTTTTGCGAGCAGGTATTCACAAGTGCTTCAAGAGCACTTAGAGCTGTTGCATCAATGGCATTAACACTTCCCATTCTCAGAATGAGGTATTTTGTGCTGTCAGAGGGAGCAATCTCGGCTATCTTGTCTGCCGCACCAAAGAACATAGTGCCGTTTATCTCATAAACGAGAGTCCCTTCGGGAATTATAATACCCTTATCATCATTTGTGCTGTTTTCCCAGCGTTTAATAGAGCTTTCATCGCTCATCCTCTTGAGAAACAGAACCGCTGTGAGTATCATGCCCACTTCAATGGCAACAACAAGGTCGAATATCACAGTGAGAAGGAAGGTGACTGCCATAACCAGAATATCAAATACCGGAGCTGTTTTAACAGTTCTGACAAATTTGCGCCACTCGCTCATATTATAAGCAACAATAAATAGAATAGCGGCAATTGTCGGCATGGGGATAAGCCCTGCAAGCGGCATGAGCAGAAGAAGAACCAGCAAAAGTACAATAGAATGAATCATGCCTGCGATGGGAGTTCTTCCACCGTTCTTTGCGTTTGCGGCTGTGCGGGCAATAGCACCCGTAGCCGGTATACCACCAAAGAAAACAGATGCAATGTTTGCAGCACCCTGGGCGAATAGCTCGGCATTCGGGTTGTGCTTTGAGCTGACCATTCCGTCAGCTACGACACAGGAGAGCAGAGATTCGATAGCGGCGAGCACAGCAATGGTAAATGCGCTGGGTAGAACAGCCTTTATTTTGTCAAAGCTCAGATCAAAGCTGCTGAAATCAACATGGGGCAGGCCTGAAGGAATTGTATAAAGCTCTCCTATTGTGAACACGCCCTCGTCAAGACCGGGGATAAACTTAACCATTAAAGCCCCCACGATAACTGCAATGAGGGAGGGCGGTATTTTCTTTTCAAGCTTTGGATAAATGATAAGGATAGCAAGGCAAACTGCTCCAACAAGCAGAGATTGCCAGCTGAAGGTTCCCATAGCATCAATATTTGCTTCAATTTTTTCTATAGTTTCGATAGGTTTAACACCCTCGGCATATGTAAGACCGAGAAAATCCTTGATCTGACCGATAAGGATAGTAACGGCAATGCCTGCGGTAAAACCTGTGGTTATCGTATAGGGAATAAATTTGATAAGAGCACCGAATTTGAAAATTCCCATAAGGATAAGCAGGATTCCTGCCATAACTGTTGCGATAAACAGACCGTCCATTCCCTGGGAAGCAACTATTCCTGCAACTATGGTTGCAAATGCGGCGGTTGGGCCTGCAATCTGTATCCGACTTCCTCCGAGAAGGGAAACGACAAATCCGGCAGCAATTGCAGTGTAGATACCCTGCTCAGGCGACACACCAGAGGCAAGCGCAAGGGCAATGGAGAGGGGCAGAGCGATTATGGCAACTATGATGCCCGATATAATGTCCTTAAGAATCTGTTCCTTTGTTGTGCTTTTGATAACAGAGAAGAATTTTGGCTTAAGATAGAATTTGCTCAAAGAAAACACTCCCTTATTTTATATTTGTTTCCGCAAAATTCCGCCCCGAAGAGTCGGGGCGGAAAAAGAATCATTTTTTAATGTGTTCGTGCTTGCCTGCTTCTGCAAGCTTTGTGTTACGGCGGTTTTTAACCTCATCGGAAATTGGAGTGATCTCGCCTGCCGCCTGCAGAGCTTGCCTTGTCATAAGAGGACCTACAAGCTCATATATGAGCACCGCAAATAGGGTTATGTTTCTAATAAGATTACCTTGGGTACCAAGCTGCATGGCTGTTGCACACATACCAAGAGCAACGCCTGCCTGGGGCAGAAGGGTTATGCCCAGATATTTGCATATCTGAGGTTCACATTTTACCAGCTTAGCACTGCCGAATGCGCCAAAATATTTTCCGAGCGAACGGAATATTATGTAAACTATTCCAACTATAACGATTGCAAGATCCGCAAAAACGCTAAGCTCAAGCTCAGCACCGCTCACAACAAAGAAGAGAGCAAAAAGGGGAGATGTCCATTTGTCGGATGCCTTCATCAGATCCTCGGAAAGAGGGCAGATGTTGCAGAAAACCGTTCCCAGCATCATGCAGGTGAGAAGAGAAGAGAAATGAACGTGAACAGGGCCGATTGAGAACTCAAGCATAGAGAGCGAGGCGGTGAGAAGCACTGCTCCTATGGTGAGATTGAGACGGTTTGTGTTAGAATTAAATAGCTTTTCAAGCTGTGTGAGCAGCCAGCCCATAATTGCACCAAGAATGAGAGACACAAGGATCTCGACCAAGGGATTGACTATAATTGAGACGATATCCATATTTCCGCTCACCATAGTTTTTGCAATACCAAATGAAACGGCAAAAACAACAAGACCAACAGCGTCATCAAGGGCAACTATCGGCAGAAGGAGCTTTGTGAGCGGTCCCTTTGCTTTATACTGACGAACGACCATAAGCGTTGCGGCAGGAGCAGTTGCAGTTGCAATTGCGCCAAGGGTTATGAGCTGAGGAACCGTGAGCTTATCGGGCATCATAAAGTGAACTGCAAGGAGTGCCGTGTCAACAAACAGCGTTGCCACCAAAGCTTGCAAAACACCGATAACAAGCGCCTGCTTTCCTGTTTTTTTCAGGTCCGAGAGGCGAAATTCATTTCCTATAGAAAATGCAATAAAGCCAAGTGCTACATCAGAGATAATTCCCAGGTGCTCGATTGATTCTTTTGAAAAGCCGAGACCGTCAAGCCCAAGTGCTCCAAGGCAAAACGGGCCAACAAGCACACCTGCGATCAGATATGCTGTTACAGAGGGGAGCTTCAGAGGCTTGAAAACTCTTGTCATTATAAGACCCGCCAGAAGAGCTATAGATACAGATAACAATATGTTCAAAAAGTCCACTTCCTTATATCAAAAATCAGGCGTGATCCCATAAAAGATCACGCCCCCATATGATAGCACAAATGTCGTAATTTGTCAATATATAAAATTCAACATTATTTATATCAATAGCTATTCAATTATAGTATAACTAAACAATTCGCAGTGCAGCTTTGTTCCCGTGTCAACACCAAGAGGGAGCAAGGCAAGAGCGATGAATATTTCGTCCTCGCTATTTGCATCAAGCGGACGCAGATAAGCATATTCCCCTTCAATTTTTGTGACGATATAGTCTCTCGGTTCCATGATCTGTTTATCCTTTCTTATCTTTCTTCTAATACGATTTATATGCCGTTCAAAGTTGCCGTTATTGATAAGCTCAGTGAGAACGTATTGCATAAATGTGGGAACGGTACAGGAATAAAAGCCGAGTTTTTCTTTGTAAAGTGCAACGAGATGCTTGGGAAGCACCATATAGCCAATACGCAAAGACGGAGAAATGGTTTTTGAAAAGGTGTTAAGATAGATTACATTATCATTATCGGATAAAGCGAAAAGAGTTTCGGTCGGCTTGGTAGACACTGAAAATTCCGACTCGAAGTCGTCTTCAATGATATAACGGTCTTTTGCATTTGCCCAGCTCACATATTCGTGCCGCTTGGATGCCGTTGCCGTAACACCACTTGGATAACTTCGATATGGCGTTGTGTGAAGAATATCGGCAGAGGTTTCGGAAAGTGCTTTACTGTCGATACCTGTTTTCGTTAAAGGAAGCAGATCATACCTAATTTCGGTGGCCCTATAAACCAGCTCAATTTTCTTGTAGGATGGTGACTCAATGGCAAAAGCACGGTCTCTTCCGAAAAGTTCCACAATCAGTCCGTACAGGTATTCAGAGCCGGAACCTATGATGATCTGATCAGTATCAACCGTGATACCTCTGTTGCGCGCAAGATACCTTCTTATTGCCTCTCTCAGCTCCGAACAACCGAGGTTGGGTGGCTTCTCAAGCAAGAGATCTCCGTGGTCGGTCAGAACCTTTCGCATCGTTTTACTTAACACTGATAATGGGAAATCGGGATTTGAATGTTCGGTGTGATAGGCAGAATGATTTATATGCTTCGATTTTGCCGATGAAGCGAAGCCGTCACTTTTGCGGAAGATTACAACATAACCGCTTCGTGCCCTTCCTTCTGCATATCCTTCATCACATAGCAGAGCATAGGCATGTTCCACGGTGACCGTGCTGACACCTGTTTCCTCTGCAAGTCCCCTTTTAGATGGAAGCTTACTGTTATAAGCATAAACTCCGTTTACGATATCGTCCCGAATCTGACTGTACAGTTGAAGATAAACGGGGCGTTTTTCTGTGTCGATTATATATTTCATCTGGCTATATAAAATACTCCTAAATTGGTTATTGTAATATGGTCAGATATATTATACAATATTTTATAGAGAATGTAAAGGAGTTAAATGTAAAATGCAATCCAAAACTAAAAAAATCGTTATCGCAGCTCTGATAGCGTCACTCGTCTGTGTGGCAACAATGATTATAAAAATTCCATCTCCCCTTAACGGCTACTTAAATCTTGGTGACTGTATTGTTTTATTAGCGGGGTGGATGCTGTCTCCCGGATACGGATTTTTAGCAGCAGGACTCGGATCTGCGCTTGCTGATTTGTTTTCGGGATACGCTACATATGCCCCCGCAACATTCATTGTTAAAGGGACAATGGCATTGGTTGCTTTTGCGTGCTTCAAATTGATGAATAGGAGAATCGGAAAACTTTCGTCTCAGCTCATTGGAGGCGTATTGGCTGAAATCGTGATGGTATTGGGATACTTTGTCTTTGAAGGATTTATGTATGGATTTACTTCTTCGCTCGTAAATATCCCTGCCAATGCCATTCAAGGTGTTGCGGGTATAGTAATAGGCGTTGTTTTGATCAAAATTTTTGAAAAAGCAAATCTTACGAACACTTTTGTTTAATATCAGTTTTCAATACTACGCTACAAATATTAGGAAATATAAACCTAGCTTCATCAGATTGATAGACTGAGATAAATAACAGATCACGTGGGGTCTACTATACAGCAGTATCAAGTTGAATAATATCCGACAACAGGAAAAGGATAGAGAATTTTCATTTTCTCTGTCTTTTTTCTTGGCAGGGGCAGAAGGACTGGGTCTCACCGCGCTACGCAAAGCCGAGAAAGAATTCGGCATTGCTGCTCGGCTCGGTCATCGCGGCAATAACAGCCCACAGGGCTGTTATTTGTAGCCGCTCCTTCAAGTCCTTCTATTGCAAACCCTGCAAAATAAAGGATCGCCATTTGGCGGTCTTTTTTTTGGCAGGGGCAGAAGGACTGGGTCTCACCGCGCTACGCAAAGCCGAGAAAGAATTCGGCATTGCTGCTCGGCTCGGTCATCGCGGCAATAACAGCCCACAGGGCTGTTATTTGTAGCC
>JAZNCT010000008.1:0-2649 GCA_045587665.1 Eubacteriales bacterium | reverse complement strand
CTGTGATAAGACCGCAGGAGATACCTGCAACGGGAGCCTTGATCGGAACACCTGCGTCCATAAGAGCAAGGGTAGAACCGCAAACTGAGCCCTGAGAGGTAGAACCGTTAGAAGAAAGAACATCTGAAACCAGACGTATAGCATAGGGGAATTCCTCCTCAGAGGGAAGAACGGGAACGAGAGAACGCTCAGCCAGAGCACCGTGACCGATCTCTCTTCGTCCGGGGCTTCTTGCGCTCTTTGCTTCACCTGTGGAATAACCGGGCATGTTATAATGGTGCATATATCTCTTGCTTGTCCCATTATCGATACCGTCAAGCATCTGAGCCTCATCAAGAGTACCGAGTGTTGCAGATGTGAGAACCTGTGTTTGACCGCGAGTGAACATACCCGAGCCGTGAACTCTGGGAAGAAGACCAACCTCTGCTGTAAGAGGGCGGATCTCATCCATGCGGCGTCCGTCAACACGCTTTCTGTCCTTGAGAAGCCAACGGCGAACGATCTTCTTCTGGATCTTGTAGATAAGCTCCTCCATGATAGCGGCAATGTCGGGATATTCTTCGCTGAACTTTTCAACGATGTCGTCCATAATGGGCTGCATCTTTTCATCGCGAACGTTCTTATCGTCGGTATCAAGAGCCTCCATAACAGCCTTTTCGCAGTAAGCGAATACCTTATCGAACATATCGTGATCAAGCTCGCATGAAGGATATTCAAACTTCTTCTTGCCGATCTCGTCAACGATACCGCCTATAAACTCAAGAATACCCTGGTTTTCCTTATGTGCAAGCATGATCGCCTCATACATAAGGTCATCGGGAACCTGATTTGCGCCGGCCTCTATCATAACGACCTTCTTAGTTGAAGAAGCAACTGTAAGTTCAAGATCGCTGATCTTTCTCTCTGCCTCTGTGGGGTTGATAACGAGCTTGCCGTCAACAAGACCAACATGAACACCGCTTATAGGGCCGTTCCACGGAATATCGGAGATTGCGAGAGCGGCAGAAGCACCGATCATAGCAGCAACCTCGGGTTCACAATCGGGATCAACGCTCATTACTGTAAGCGAAAGCGCAACATCATTGCGAAGATCCTTGGGGAAGAGGGGACGGATAGGGCGGTCGATAACGCGGCTTGTGAGAACTGCCTTTTCACTGGGTTTACCCTCTCTCTTAAGATATCCGCCGGGGATCTTACCCGCTGCATACATTCTTTCCTCAAAATCAACGGAAAGGGGCAGGAAGTCGATACCGTCTCTGGGCTTTGCACTTGCTGTTGCACAGCAGAGGATAGCTGTTTCTCCATAGCGAACCATAAGAGACCCGTTTGCAAGACCTGCCATTTTACCTGTTTCGATAACGAGAGGTCTGCCTGCAAGAGTGTAGTTAAACACCTTGTAATTCTTAAACTCCATTGCGGAGCTTACAATTCCTGACATTTTGAATTCCTCCATAAAAAATATATTTTTACCGTTTTTCACAGAGGCTTAGCACTTAAACGGATATCGAAATTCTTTTTGGAAACAGAGTCTCCACAAAGAGCAAACAAACCGGATCTATATCCATTTAACTGCTAAGGCGCGTGTGTAAAAACGGATTTTTTCCTAAAAACAGTATGGAGTGAGGAGTGAAAGCGCGCTTTCACCCATCACTCCGCCTTTTAAAAATTACTTTCTGAGACCAAGTCTCTCGATGATAGAGCGGTAACGCTCGATATCAACCTTCTGGAGATAGCCGAGAAGGTTTCTTCTGTGACCAACCATCTTAAGAAGACCGCGGCGGCTGTGATGGTCGCCCTTATTCTTCTTCAGGTGCTCTGTAAGATTGTTGATTCTTGCTGTGAGGAGTGCGATCTGAACCTCAGGCGAACCTGTGTCGCCCTCGCAAGTTGCATACTCCTTGATGATTGCCTGCTTTTCGTCCTTAAGCATCATGTCTTTCACCTCTTTTTAATATTTTTTCTGCGCACGCACAGCAAGCGGAAGGTGAGCTCCCCTGGGGCTTACACCGCAAACCGAGCATACGTACATTTTATGGCCAAATGACCATACGGCGGTTATTATATCATATTTTTTCTTATTTGTAAAGAGTTTTTTCAAATTTTCTTTTCTTAAGACGGCGAAATAACAAAAATTTAACATTTTGTCTTTACATTCAGTCTTTTCAAAGCCAAAATTCCCGATACAACCAGCATAGCACCAAATATTTTTCGTACAATACCGCCACCAAGCAGATCTATAAGAACAGACCCCAATGCCGCCCCCACAAGACCAAACGACACAAGAAGCATTACTATTCCGAAATTTATTTTTCTGTTAAGCAAATGATAAGCCATTGCGCTTCCCGAAGAAAAAATAAAAAACAGAAGATTGAGGCCCTGGGCTATCACCTGCTCATACTGTCCCAGCATTGTGAGATATATGACAAGCAATCCCCCGCTGCCCACTCCAAGCCCCGACAGGACTGCCGCCGCAAATCCAAAAGCAAAATCTCCCATTATCTAAACCTCCTTTTCACAAGCATTAACTAATTATTTTCAAACAAAAGCCCACTGCGTTTTCTCTCTACAAACGATCGGTTGCCGATACCGAAAGCAGTGAGTCGGTTCGCCTTATACTTTTTGCGCCGGTGCTTTTTGGCGCAAAAAGGA
>JAZNCT010000007.1:0-4202 GCA_045587665.1 Eubacteriales bacterium | reverse complement strand
AATAAGAAAAGAGTGCTGACCCACCGGTCAGCACTCTTTTTTAGCTAAGCAACAATTTATAATATCCCAAATATTTGAAAGTTTTTGGGTTTTTAGGGACTTTTTCAAAAGTCCCTAAGCAGCCGGAGGCAAAAAACAAATTATTTTTTACAGAAAATGGCTTTTGCTTGACTTCCGCGCTTTATGCTGATATAATGTTAAGGAACAAAAACAAGGAGATCAAAGATGCTGAAAAGGTTTATTTCTTACTACAAGCCACACAGGAAGGTGTTCATTCTCGATATGGCAGCCTCACTTATTGTGGCACTTATAGGCATAGTTTACCCAATAGTTACAAGAGAGATGCTAAACACTCTGATACCGGAGAGACAATACCGCCTTATCGTTTTCGCAGGTATGCTTTTGCTTGGCATTTACCTTCTCAGAATGTTACTTAACTATTTTATACAGTATTACGGCCATGTTATGGGTGTAGAGATGCAAACCCGTATGCGCACGGATATGTTTGCACATCTGCAAAAGCTCCCATACAGCTTTTATGACAACAATGAAACCGGAAAAATAATGTCGAGAATGACAAACGATCTTTTCGAGGTCAGCGAGCTTGCGCATCACGGCCCCGAAAATCTTATCATTTCTTCAATTTCGATAATAACCTCGTTCATTTATCTTTCAGGCATCAACCTTTGGCTGACTCTCATAGTCTTTTCCTGCGTACCTTTTCTCATAATAATAGCTCAGCTT
Organism: Eubacteriales bacterium; assembly: GCA_045587665.1. Taxonomy (GTDB): domain Bacteria; phylum Bacillota; class Clostridia; order Oscillospirales; family CAG-272; genus SIG710. The sequence continues at coordinate 3,458 of JAZNCT010000007.1, read as the reverse complement.
CTTAGAAAAAAGATGCGTGATGCCTTTGCTGAAAGCAGAGCCGCAACAGCTGAGATCAATGCTTCGCTGGAAAGCAGTATTTCCGGCATCCGAGTCACAAAAGCCTTTTGCAATGCTGAAAAAGAACAGGAGAAGTTTGAGGTAGGCAATCGACTGTATACCTCCTCAAGAAGCCGCGCATACAAAGCAATGGGACAGTTCCATTCGGGAACCTCGTTTATAACCGACATTTTCAATGTTATTATTCTCATTGCAGGAGGATTCTTTCTCTATAACGAAGTCATAAACTTTGCGGATTATTCCGCATTTGTCCTTTCGGTAAGTCTTTTCATTTCCCCCGTTATGACACTGATAAACTTCATGGAGCAGTATCAGAACGGAGTTACCGGCTTTGCAAGATTTGTTGAAATAATGGATATTGAGCCCGAAAAGGACAGCGAGGATGCAATAGCCATAGACACCTTCAGCGGAGATATAGAGCTGAGAAATGTAACCTATGCCTATGATGAAGAAAAGGATGTGCTTTTCGGCGTTGATTTGAAAATCGAAAAAGGCAAAACCTTTGCCCTTGTTGGCCCTTCCGGTGGCGGAAAGACAACTATTTGCCACCTAATACCCCATTTTTATGACCTTGATGAGGGCGAAATACTAATCGACGGCATAGATATAACATCAATAAAAAGGGAGTCTCTGCGCCGAAACATCGGAATAGTTCAGCAGGATATCTACCTTTTCAATGCAAGCATAAGAGATAATATTCTCTACGGCAGGCTTGATGCAACAGACGATGAGGTGATCGAGGCAGCAAAAAGAGCCAATATACACGACTATATAATGACTCTCGATAAAGGGTATGATACCGTTATCGGTGAAAGAGGCGTCAGACTTTCAGGCGGTCAAAAGCAGCGCCTCTCGATTGCAAGAGTGTTTCTTAAAAATCCCCCAATTCTTATTCTTGACGAAGCAACCAGTGCTCTCGACAACACAACCGAGATCCTTATACAGCAGGCTCTTGACGAGCTTTGCCGCGGAAGGACCACCTTGGTAGTTGCTCACCGCCTTTCAACAATCAAAAACGCTGATGAGATCGCTGTTGTTGCAAACGGAAGGATCGTTGAACAAGGAACTCATACCGAGCTTCTCGACAAAAACGGCATTTATGCTGATCTTTATGAGCTTCAGTTTAAAAATAATCAATAATTATTAGGAATTATTCCTAAATCTATTGACAGCAGGAAAAAAATATGCTAAAATAATGCCATAAAAATCAAATTACAATATTTGAATTGTATGAATATTTTGAGTCAATAATCAAGTTGATGGAGGGTAATTATGTATAATGTTCAAAAGATAAAAGATGATGTATACTACATCGGTGCAAACGACCGACGTTTGGCGCTTTTTGAAAGCGTTTTCCCCATACCGAGGGGAGTTTCTTATAATTCATATCTTGTTTGTGATGAAAAAACCGTTTTGCTTGACACAGTTGACAAGGCAGTTGCAGGGCAATTTTTTGAGAACCTTGAATTTGCACTTGACGGCAGAGAACTGGACTATGTGATTGTAAACCATATGGAGCCCGATCACTGCGCAACCCTTGCTGATGTTGTGCTGAGATATCCGGCCGTAAAGATAGTTGCCAATAAAAAAACCGTAGCAATGATAAAGCAATTTTTTGAATTCGAACTTGATTCAAGACTTATTGAGGTTGCAGAGGGAGATACGCTTTCAAGCGGAAATCACACCTTTACCTTTGTTATGGCACCAATGGTCCATTGGCCTGAGGTAATGGTCACATACGACATAACAGAAAAGATACTTTATTCTGCCGATGCTTTTGGAACATTTGGTGCTCTCCCCGGAAATATTTTTGCAGATCAGCTTGATTTTGAAGGTGAGTGGCTCCCGGACGCCAGAAGATATTACACAAACATCGTCGGAAAATACGGGACTCAGGTGTTAGCCCTTCTTAAAAAAGCAAGCGGCATCCAAATCGAAATGATCTGTCCTCTCCACGGCCCTATCTGGAGAAATAATATCGGCTGGTTTATCGAAAAATATTATAACTGGGCTACCTACACCCCCGAAGAAAATTCGGTTCTCATTGCATATTCTTCTGTCTACGGCAACACACAGAATGCGGCTGAGATACTTGGCACAGAGCTTGCTCTGCGAGGCGTTAAGAACATTGCGATGTATGATGTTTCTGTTACACATCCTTCCCATATCGTTGCCGAAGCATTCAGATGCTCTCATTTGGTTTTTGCAACAACCACATACAACGCAGGAATATTTATAAATATGGAGACGGTTCTTCTCGATCTCAAAGCTCACAACCTTCAAAATCGCACAGTTGCGCTCATAGAAAACGGAAGCTGGGCACCTACCGCAGGCTCGCTGATGCGTAATATTTTTGAGAGTATGAAAGGCATCTCACTGCTTGGCGAAAAGATCACGATCCACTCCTCTGTTAAAAATGAGCAAAGAAACCGTATTTGCGCACTGGCAGATGCAATCGTAGATTCAATGCCAAAGCCGTCTGTTATAGACCTTTCAAAAAAGATAGATAAAAACGCACTCTTTGCGCTTTCGTATGGTCTGTTTGTTGTAACGGCAAAAGATGGTGATAAAGATAACGGCTGTATAATAAATACAGCAATGCAGGTCACCGATGATCCCAAGCGTATTCTTATTGCAATAAACAAATCAAACTACACTCACGATATGATAGCAAAAACGGGCGAATTCAACCTGTCTGTCCTCTCAAAAGAAACTCCCTTCTCTGTGTTTGAACATTTCGGTTTTTCAAGCGGAAGAAATACAGATAAGTTTGCCGATTGCGATGTAGACCTCAGATCAGAAAACGGTCTCAGATATCTGCCGAAATTTGCAAACGCAATGATCTCGGGAAAGGTTATTTCCACAACAGATTGCGGCACACACACCGTTTTTGTTGCTGATATAACAGAGGCTAAAAAGCTTTCGGATGCCCCCGCAGCCACATATGAATATTATTTTGAGCATATCAAGCCAAAGCCTGTACCTGCAGAAGAAAAAAAGAAGGGCTATGTGTGCACTATCTGCGGCTATGTTTATGAAGGCGACCAGCTCCCGTCAGATTTCATTTGCCCCCTTTGCAAGCACGGTGCCGAAGATTTTGAAAAACTTTAACATTTAATACTGTAAACAATAATTTTGCGGTGCGTGATGCACGAGAGCCAAATTAAGTTTTGGTCAAGCTTTTTCAAAAGCTTGTGGGCTCAAGCGCCCATGCGCTTGCCGCCTCCGCAGAGGCGGAACTTTCCCGAGCGGCATTTCTTTTTGCTAAGCTTTTTCTTTGTGCCTGTGGTGTCAAAGAAAAGGCGGTCGATCAAACTGTGATTATAGAAATAGTGTCGTAATAAACGCTTGCATTGTATGTTTATCACTTTGAATAATGTATATACAAACCCACTATT
>JAZNCT010000006.1:0-3352 GCA_045587665.1 Eubacteriales bacterium | reverse complement strand
CAAATACTTTTTTTGCCGCCTCGTTGATAACATCGGGGCGTGTGACGATTATGCCGTTTTTCTCGTCGCCGAGAATCAACAGCGTATCGCCCGGCGCGATGCCGAAAATTTCGCGGGCATCCTTCGGGATAACAATCTGTCCCTTTTCACCCACTTTTACGGTGCCGAAGATGTGTTTTCCTCCGTTAATACCGTATAAATGCTTGCCTTTAGCCAAGGATTTTGCTCTCCTTCCAATGCATAATCGGTATGAAAGTCATACAAGTAGGAATATTATACACCGCAGATGAGCAATATACAAGCGTTGTCACAGTTTTCGATATAGAAAAATTTACATTTAGTTTATTGACTTTAGTGCGATATGCTGACATACTGATAACAATTTAGTAAATATACTCGTTTACGGAGTGTGCTATGAGAGAAAAGTTTGCACGGTTTATGTATGGCCGCAACGGAGCGGATCATCTTGGCCGATTTATAAGCTATCTTGTGCTTATTTTTATACTGATAGATGTTTTTGTTAAGGGCAGTATCTTCTACAGTATTGCCTTTATTTTGCTCGTCTTTAACATCTTTCGTATGTTTTCCAAGAATCTTAATAAGCGCAGAGCAGAGAATGCCCGTTATCTTCGGTTTAGAAATAAGTTTGTATACGCATTCAAGAACTGGAATGAGCGCAGAAAGCAAAGCAAGGACTATGCTTTTTTCCGCTGCCCATCATGCAAGGCTATGCTTCGCGTTCCCAGAGGCAAGGGAAAAATCCGAGTAACCTGCCGCAAATGCGGAAGAGCCTTTGAGCGCAGGACTTAAGCTATGTTCGGATATATAGAAGCCAATGCCGCTCTTTTAAGTGAAGAGCAGCTCTCAAGATATAAAGGCTGCTACTGCGGTCTTTGCCGCTCCCTGAAGGAGCGCCACGGTCAGCTCAGCAGAGTTACCCTCAGCTTTGATATGACCTTCCTCATAATGTTTCTCAGCAGTATGTATGAGCCGGAGGAAAAATCGGGAGAGGGAGGGTGCATAGTTCATCCCTTCAAAAAGAGAGGCTACTGGTCCGACCGCTTTACCGACTATGCGGCGGATATGAACCTAGCTCTTGCATATTATAACTGTCTCGATGACTGGAAGGACGAGCATAACGCTCTCCGCTTTGCTCAGGCAAAAGCCTTTGAGGGCAGATATAAGAAAATCAAGGAACTTTGGCCCCGACAGTGTGAAGCCATCGAGGGCTGCATAGACGCTCTTTCTAAGATTGAAAAAGAGCCCGACATCGAAGTGGATGATGCCGCAAACTGCTTTGCCGAGCTGATGGGTGAGCTTTTTGTATGCGAGGAGGACAGCGTCTGGTCTCCGCGCATTCGTAATTTCGGTCAGGCACTGGGCAGGTTTATCTATATGATGGATGCCTGCGTAGACCTTGAAAAGGACAAAAAACATTCTCGCTTCAATCCTTTTATCAGAGAAGGCGGCGAGAGCATTTCGGAAGATGACAGACTTCTGATTTTAAAAATGCTTGCAGGTGAGTGTACCCGTATTTTTGAGATGCTGCCTCTTCTGCAGGATGTGGATATAATGCGCAATGTTCTATTCAGCGGTGTGTGGCATCAGTATGCTATGGCCATAAGAAAAAACAAGGAGGACGCACAAGTTGATAAGTGATCCCTATAAAGTGCTTGGTGTATCCCCCGATGCCAGCGACGAGGAGATAAAAGCAGCGTATAGAAAGCTTGCAAAAAAGTATCATCCCGATCTTAATCCGGGTGATGCCTATGCGGCTCAGAAGATGAACGAGATAAATGCTGCCTATGATCAGATTAAGAATCCTCAGAGCCAGCAGGATGGCTTTGGCGGCTACGGATACAGCGGCTACGGTTACGGCGGATACAGCTACGGCGGACAGGGAAGCGGTGAACGCAGTGAAATTCAGGCTGCCAGAAACTATTTAAGAGCCCGTCATTTCCGCGAAGCTCTTACCGCACTTTCCGGAGTTCCCGTTTCCGAGCGAGACGGAGAGTGGTATTATCTCCATGCTATTGCAAACTATAATGTGGGCAATCGTGTTGCCGCACTGGAGGATGCACGTACAGCCTGCCGACTGAGTCCCGGTAATATGCAGTATCGCCAGCTTCTTGATCAGATAGAATCCGGCGCTCAGGTTTATGAGGATGCAGGTCAGGGCTTCGGCTTCCGAGGCGTGCAAAATATGGAGGGCGGCAATTTCTGTTTGAAGCTTTGCCTTGCAAACCTTATTTGCAATCTTTGCTGCGGCGCAAGAATGTATTATTGCTGCTGAGAAAGGTATTTTATGACCAATATTACTGAACATATCCGCAATAGAAGAAGCGTCCGCAGTTATGACGGACGCCAGCTGGAAGATAATATAATTGAACAGCTTTTCTCCTTCAGAGAGAATCTTGATAATCCCTTCGGTCTTGATGTTGATATCAAATTTCTTAATGCAAAGAAGAATGGTCTTGTTTGCCCTATGGCAAACGGTACAGAGACCTTTGTGGGCGGTAAAATCAAGAATGTTCCCATGGCAAATGTGGCCTTTGGCTATTCCTTTGAAAAGTTCATTCTCTTTGCTCAGTCTCTTGGCGTGGGCACTGTGTGGCTTGGTGGCACTATGAATCGTCCTGCTTTTGAGGAAGCAATGGATATGGCTGAGGATGAGATAATGCCTTGTGCAAGTCCCCTTGGCTATGCTGCAAAGAAGATGTCCATTAAAGAGCTTATGATGCGAAAGGCAATAAAAGCCGATGAGCGAATGGACTTCGAAGAGCTATTTTTCGATGGAGATATTGATAAGCCTCTTACCAGAGAAAGAGCAGGGCGGTATGCAGATTTGCTTGATATGGTGCGCCTTGCCCCTTCTGCTGTCAATAAACAGCCTTGGCGTGTTGTATTGTCTGATAATGCTGTTCATTTCTATCTCAAGCGCAGCAAGGGCTTTGGGCATGAAAGCAAATTGGATATGCAGCAGATAGATATGGGCATAGCACTTTGCCATTTTGCCCTTACTGCCGAGGAAAAGGGTTATAATATACAGTTTCTGTTGAAAAATCCAAAGCTTGCAGGCGATTCCGGTCTTGAATATATAGCCTCTTATGTATTGGTGTAATATAACTAAAAAAGCTCCATCCGATTTTCGGATGGAGCTTTGAATTTTTTAACTTACAGAAGGTTCAGAACGAAGGTCAGAACAACGAAAGCAAGAGCAATCCACTTGGTCATCTTGGTGAGCTTTGCATCGAGAGTCTTTGCCTTAGCCTTGAAAGAGTAGCTGTCGTTGCCGCCGCCGATAGCGCCGCTGAGACCAGAGCCCTTACCGGACTGGAGCATGATGATGACG
>JAZNCT010000005.1:0-10048 GCA_045587665.1 Eubacteriales bacterium | reverse complement strand
CTCCTTTACCGATCTTCAAGAGCAGATGAAGCGTTATTTGTATCGTTCTAACGGTATTCCTATGGCGGTTCTTGGGTGGAAATCTCCGAATCAAAAGCAAAAGGAACTGGAAAACACCTGCGCTTGACCGCGCGCCGCTTTCGCAGTCTCCTCTCGGGGCTTCGCCCCTCCTTCCGACTGCAAAAGCATTTAACTAAACTCGTTACTTTTATTTTTACTTTTTTAGTCTCACATCATTGACAAAACTACATAAAATCAAATTAACCGCATCCGGCAAAAAAACATACATTGTAAATAACATATCAACATCTAAGGAGAAAAACTTTTATGAAAGAGTATCCTGCAAAAATTATGATAAGAGTTACCGCCAACGGATGCGGTCTGCCCCTAACCGGTGCAACACTGCTGGTAGACGGATGTCCTTATGAGATACCTGAAAGCAATAACGGTTTTTCTCAAATAATAAGTGTTTTTTCATCAAACGAAAAGGGTGTAAGCAAATATTGCACGGCAGAAGCCCGCTGCGAAGGGTTTAACAGTCTTATATGCAGCGATATTCCCTTGACAAGCGGTTATCTTACCATTTGGAATATGCCTCTCGAACGAAAATCAAACAAAGTCAAAAAAATTCAAAATAACGAGAAAACATATAGATAAATTAAAATAATCGGACACAACAGCTTTCAAATGAGTTTTTTTGTCCTTATTTGACTTTGACTTTCTTTGACTTTCATTGTATACTATCGCCAGAAGGTCAAAGATAGTCAAAAAAGGACGGTAAAACAGTATGCTTGCAGATCACATTGCTAAACTTATAGAAGAAATGCTTGATGAAAGCGGAGGTTCTCTTGAACTGAGAAGAAACGAAATGGCAACACGGCTGGGATGTGTTCCAAGCCAGATCAGCTATGTTATAACCTCACGGTTTACTCCCGAGAGAGGCTATATGATAGAAAGCCGCAGAGGAGGCGGCGGGTGCATAAGAATTGTGCGTAAGCAGATGCACAAAAATGAATATCTGATGCACTTTTTCTATGCTATCGGCAAAGAGCTTGAAGAGGCCGAGGCCGCCGCATATCTGAAAAATCTTCTTGGCAATTCGATAATAAACGAAAGAGAATATTCTATGATATATGCTTCTCTTTCAAATGCCGCATTATCAGAAGTTCCGGCATCCGCCAGAGGAAAAATCAGAGCCGACATATTCCGGCATATTATTCTGGCACTTATGGGTTAAAATATACTATGAAAGGATGATAATAATATGTTATGTGAAAAGTGCAAAAAAAAGGATGCTTCCTTCTTTTACAACGAAAATATTAACGGTCAAAAACGCAGCTTTGCCCTTTGCGATGATTGCGCAAAAGAAATGAAAAAGAGCGGTGAGCTTGCCGCCGCTGACAGCGTTTTTGATTCTGCCACGCTTCCATTTGCTTCGGTTGCCGAGGGCTTTTTCGGAAACCTTTTCGGTCTTGGTGCTCCTCTTTATATCAAAGAAAGCAAAAAGCTCTGCCCTCTCTGCGGTGCTTCCTTTGACGATTTCCGAAAGCACGGAAAGGCAGGCTGCAGCAAATGCTATAGTACCTTTGCAGATGAGTTGCGGGGAACTTTGCGCTCTATACACGGCAGTGCCAAGCACACAGGCAAAGCACCGCTGAAAGCAAAGGAAAAAATGTCAAGAGAAAACCGCTTGAAGGCTCTAAAGGATGAACTGAGGAATGCCATTCAAAATGAAGAATTTGAAAAAGCCGCAAAGCTGAGAGACAGTATCCGAGAGATCGAGAGCAAGGAATGAGGTGAGGATATGGCTTGGTATAACGAAATAGGAAACGAATTTGACACCGTTCTCAGTTCAAGAATAAGACTTGCAAGAAATATCGAGGGCTATCCCTTTGGCGAAAGGCTTTCGAAGGAAGGGGCCACCGAGATAATTGCAAAAGTTGAAAAGGCCCTTGAGTGCGAAGGTTTTAAGGCCGTAAACTTCGGTGACATAAACAAGGTCGAGGCCGCTTCATATGTAGAAAAGCATTTAGTCAGCCGGGAATTTGCTGCAAAAAGCTCTCCCCATGCCCTTATTCTCAATGAAAGCACAGGCACGGCAGTTATGGTGTGCGAAGAGGATCATATCAGACTGCAAAGCATACAGCCCGGCCTTGCTCTTGACGAGGCATATCGCATTGCTGATCAGTATGACAGTATGCTTGATAAAAATCTTGATATATCCTTTGACGAAGAGCTTGGATATCTCACCCACTGCCCCACAAATCTTGGTACAGGTCTCAGAGCATCGGTGATGATGTTTTTGCCTGCCCTAACAATGTCAAACCGCATTTCGGAGCTGGCGTCAAGTCTTTCCAAAATAGGACTCACGATAAGAGGAATATACGGTGAAGGCTCAGGCTCAAAGGGCTCACTGTATCAGATATCAAATCAGATAACCCTTGGAATCAGCGAAGAGGAAACGCTGAGGAAGCTCTCTGATGTTATTTCTCAGATAAATCAGCAGGAGCGACGTCTGCGCTCCTCGGTAAAAGACGATGCTCTTGAGCATCTGCGTGATAGAATACTGCGCAGTGAGGGCATACTTAAATATGCGCACATGATCTCATCTGCCGAGTTTACCGAGCATTTTTCAAACATCCGTCTTGGAATTGCTCTTGGCATAATAACGGATATCGGATATGCAGAGCTTGGAAATCTTTTTATCGAATCGCAGCCGGCAACCCTCACGCTTAACCTCGAAAAAAAGCCAACGACAGAGGGTGAGCGTGACCGAGCAAGAGCAAAGCTCATCAAAGAAAGGCTCAATAAATAAAATCAGAAAGAAGGTAACAAATTGAACCGTTTTACACAAAAAGCGCACAGCACCCTTAATCGGTCGCTTTCGGAAGCCCGTGAAATGGGACACACATATATTGGTTCTGAGCACCTGCTCCTTGCTCTTGCAAAAGAGGAGGACAGTGCGGCAGAAAAGCTGCTTAAAAAATTCGGTGCCGATCAGAAGATGATTTCAGACATGATAATTGAGCTGACAGGAACAGGCTCCGCAAGTCATATAAGCTCTGCCGACATGACCCCGAGAACAAAAAAGATCATCGAAAACTCTGCCTATGCTTCAATGCGATACGGTCAGGGGTATATCGGCACAGAGCATTTACTGCTTGCACTGCTTGATGAAAAAGACTGTGTTGCTGTTAAGATACTCTCAGAGATCGGTGTTTCTGTAGAGGAACTGAGGGGCAGCATAGTTGAATTTCTCAGCGACATCACCTCTTCAGGCGAAAGCCGCCCTGATAACACAAAGGATGCGGCAAAAAGGAGCGACGCAAAAAGATCCGATATCAAGGGCGCTCCCGTTCTCTCCGGCTTTGGAAGAGATCTGACAGCACAGGCAAAGGAGGGTAAGATAGACCCAATTATCGGCAGAGATAAAGAAAGTGAACGAGTTATTCAGATACTCTCTCGCCGAACAAAAAACAATCCCTGCCTTATCGGTGAGCCTGGCGTTGGCAAAACCGCAGTGGTGGAAGGTCTTGCACAGCGGATAGTTAGCGGAAATGTCCCGGAAAATCTGAAGGATAAGGTCATCATTGCCCTCGATATTCCCTCGATGATAGCAGGTGCAAAATATCGCGGAGAATTTGAAGAACGACTAAAAAACGTAATGAACGAGGTGGCAAAAAATCCGGGAATAATCCTGTTTATCGACGAACTGCACACTATCATTGGAGCAGGAGCGGCAGAAGGGGCTGTTGATGCTGCAAACATCATAAAGCCTGCCCTTGCAAGAGGAGAAATGCAGCTGATAGGTGCAACGACAATATCTGAATACAGAAAGCACATCGAAAAGGATGCCGCACTTGAAAGACGTTTCCAATCCGTAATGGTAAACGAGCCGACAGCCGAAGAATCGGTGCAGATTCTAAAGGGACTACGAGACAAATACGAGGCTCATCACAAGCTTAAGATAGGCGACGGTGCTATAGAAGCGGCTGTCACTCTTTCAAAACGCTATATACCGGACCGTTTCCTTCCCGACAAGGCAATTGATCTTATAGACGAAGCCGCTTCAAAAATGAGAATCTCCACTTTCACTTCACCTCCCGATCTTAAAGAGATCGAAGACAGTCTAAAAACAATTTCAAGCGAAAAAGAGGAGGCTATCGCCGCACAGGAATTTGAAAAGGCGGCAAGGCTGAGAGATGAAGAAAAAAAGCTGAAGGAAGAATTTGAGAAAAAGAGATCGGATTGGAAAAAATCAAGCGATGACACTTCCCTTTCTCTTACAGAAGCCGAAATAGCCGACATAGTTACACAGTGGACGGGTATCCCCGTGAAAAGCCTTTTGGAAGAAGAAAGCGAAAAGCTTTTAAAGCTTGAAGAGATACTGAAGAGCCGCGTTATCGGCCAGGACAAAGCCGTTGAAGCTATCTCAAAGGCTATAAGACGGGGAAGAATAGGACTCAAAAACCCAAACAGACCTGTTGGCTCATTTATATTTATTGGTCCAACGGGCGTTGGAAAAACAGAGCTTACAAAGGCACTGGCCCAGGTTTTGTTTGGCGACGCAAACGCAATGGTGCGCCTTGATATGTCCGAATATATGGAAAAGCACAGCGTATCAAAGCTGATAGGCTCTCCCCCCGGCTATGTGGGCTTTGAAGAGGGAGGACAGCTCACCGAAAAAATACGCCGCAAGCCCTATTCGGTCATACTGTTTGATGAAATTGAAAAAGCTCACCCGGATGTATTCAACATCATGCTACAGGTTCTTGAGGACGGAATTCTGACCGATTCGCAGGGACGAAAGGTGGATTTTAAAAACACCGTCATCATAATGACCTCAAATGCAGGTGCTTCAAGGCTTGGCACCTCATCTCGCCAGCTTGGCTTTGCAGAAAGCGACAGCAGTGCAAGCGAAGAAAAACAGCAGCATGAGGCGATAAACAGTGCGCTGAAGGCAACCTTCAGACCCGAATTTTTAAACCGAATCGACGATATCATAATATTCAACAAGCTTTCTCATGAGAATATCTGCTCTATTGCCTCCCTTATGCTCAGCGAGGTTGCAAAACGCACTCGGGATATCGGTATAGATCTGACATTTGATCCTTCTGTTACCGAGCTTGTGGCAAAAGAGGGCTTTGACCCACTCTACGGCGCACGCCCTCTCCGCCGAGCGATAGTACGCATGATAGAGGACAACTTTTCAAGTGAAATGCTTGAAGGAAGGATCAAGGCAGGCGACTCGCTCTTGTCCAAAGTCATTGACGGTAAGATCATATTTGAAAAACAATAAAGAATATGGGAATCGGCATTTTTCCGATTCCCATATTCTTTATTGTCATTATAGAACTGATAAACAAAAACAAGTCTTTGGTTTATTGGTCCTTTATATACACCAAAACATCCTCAACTATGTAATCAAGTATCGTGCAAAGATCATTGAGAGTAACTGTGCTTATAGGTCGGTTGTGTCTGAGTCTGTCAAGCAAGCTGCGGCTGATATTATGATTGTTTATTAACCTATAGGTTGAATATCCCTTTTCTTTCATAGTTTCATATAACGGTGCATAGCTCATCATGATATAATTCCTCCTATGTACAATAGGATAAATTATTATCTTTCTATCGACAATTGTCGATAAATTGAGTATGATAAAACCAGTTTACAACTCTCGGATATTTTGCGTAGGTATTGTTTATATTTGCTATAGCTCTATCTTTGTACGCTAAAATAGTAGAATTAAGCGCTTTTGAATTGGTTTTTGCAAGCTCACTCAGCTTAGAGTTAAGGTCGCCTGTCCAACCGTAAGGAACCGAAGCCTCACATCCAAGTGTACCTCGGATAAGCGCAAGCACGTCGATAGACTCCTGTCTACAAAGAGACTTCAAAGAAACGTGAATATCATAGTATCTGGGAAGAAGGCTTCTGTATGACTCGTATGTGAGATAGTCAACAATGATACCCGTTCTTTCAGTGTTTCCATTTGTTACAGGAATACAGAAGGAGAGACAGCTGGAGAAGATGTTTGAGTTGTAAGCTTCCTGCTTTTCATCAAACTTAGGCTGAGGAAGCACACCGAATATTCCTTCCCACTCACGAAGCATTGTTGCACCCTTTAGCTCTGCATGAAGGAAGAGCGAACGGTTGGACTCGAATACTGTGAAGTAACCGTCTGCTGCAAGGTCGGTTGCAGAAGCTGTGAGCTGGAGACCGTTATCGGGGCCGTAAAAATCTATCAGTTCATTCCAAACATTCATAAAATGAGGATCGGTATCTGCAGTAAAGTGATATCTTTCATTTGCATCACGAGTAACACTTTCCGCACCCATACCGTATGCCATATAGTTAGCGTTACCAAAGTTAACAAGACCGTATCTTGCCTTGCCGTTTACATCAAATACATAGGTGGAATCACCGTTGAGTTTAGCTGCTGCAGAGCAGTATTCCTTCATCTTGTCAAATGTCCACTTGCCGTCAAAAACCATATCAAAAGGCTCGTCAAGACCCAGGTTATACATCATTTCTTCGTTAAAGTAAATACCCCAAGCGCTTTCAAAGGCCATAAGATTAAGGTCGCTTGTTGCATAATAAAGTCGTCCCTCAATTATGTTGCGCTGAATACCCGGCTGGTGCCACCAAATTTTGTCGACGTTCAGCTCCTCGATCTCAAGCAGATCATAAAAAAGATTTTCAGAGATAAGGGGTGTCAGCATGGAGGCAGGGATATACATTGCATCATATGCATCCTCGTCTGCATAGATCATTGTCTTTGCATATGCCGCAAGGTCAGTATAGGGCTGTGCTTCCTCGCTTATGGTGATGTTGAACTTTTCTTCTGCAAGAAGGTTTCTCTCAAAGCAGCAGCCGTCAAGAACGTCAACTGTCATATCGGGGTCAAGGTAAATGTACATATAATAGACAGGGGCAGAGTTAAGGAACGTAAACTCGTATCCATCAAAATCATATGTTTGGCTTACCGGGTCAAACCAAGGCTTTTCGTCGTCTGCAGTTTCAACAGGCACAGAGGTTCCCTCAGAATCAGCGGGAGTGTCTATAGCTTCCCACCCAGTATCCGGAGTGTTTGTACCAATAAAATCATCTAAATCAAAATCCGTGGTCTCATCTTCGTCATCATCTTCATCATCGTCTTCATCGTCATCTTTGGCAGCATCATAGTCATAGCTGTCTTCCCAGCCGCTGTCGCAAGCCGCAAGAAGCATCACAGAACCAAGCATAATAAGTGCGAGAAACAATGATAAGATCTTTTTAGTCATTTATATCCTCCAAACATTGGCAAAAAGGCATTTGCCGTTTTGCTTTATTTTACCATGAAAATTCTAAAATGTCAATGAAATTCGGCAAATGAAAAAGGCCGAGACACTCAGTCCCAGCCTTTAAATCATTTTATATTTTTTTACTAAAACTCCTTAAGCCATACATGACCAGCACAGCGCCGCCCCCAAAAAGAGAACCGGCAAAGTCCTTTAAAACATCCACAACCTCTGCCGCCCTGTCTGTTTTTAGCTGAAGGCATTCATCCGCAAGTCCTATAATAAGGCAAAAGAAAAATGGCAAAAATGCAGAAAGCGAAAAGGGTCTCAATCCCACAAGCAAAACAAGAAGCATAACCTCAGCACCAAGCAGACCAAATTCCGCAACATGGGCAAGCGAGCGTACCGCCGCTTCAACATCCCCGTTTGTAATCTTTTCCTCCTCCAGTGCACTTTGAACCGGTGGAAGCTGTTCAACTATATGAGTCACATTATTGCTTTTGTCTGTTGAATCCTTTTTATCAAGCAAGGAATTTCCAAATATAAAAAGAAGCGTTGCAATTATCAAAAGCGAATCTATAACAATGGCCGCAATTCTCTTTTTAGTCATTTTCCCTCCCGTTATTTTAAGAGCTTTTCTATCTTGAAAAGCTTTCTGTATTTAAAAAGATAAAGACGCACAAGCATTGAAAGTGCAATATCATATGCAACAAAGGTTACATTTCCAATGGCAAAAAGTGCTATTATATAAGGCCTTGTCATTCCGCCCGGGGAAAGCACCAGCAGAGAAAGCATAACCATAAGCCCCATAGAAACATTAAAGACCAATATCTTGATCACCCATTCCGCTATCCTGCTGTTTAGCCTCTCTATTCCGCATTTGAGCATTGGATAATAGCCCGCAAAAAAAATATATATAAGAGCCGCAAATTTCTGGGGCAAAAGCAAGGCAGAAAGTGCCCCGGTAACAGCATATATCAGCCAAGGATAAGCACCGCCTATCTCCATAACCGCCATTATACATATCATAGAAGCTATGCAGGCCATTGAAATATCAAGCACCTCAAGCACAGCCCCAATATACATTATCACAACGCCAAGCGCACTGAAAAGAGCACAAAAGGATATCTTTTTGCTGTTTTTTATTTTTCTCTTAGGCAAGATACTGCCATAATCGATCTTTATTTTAAGCGGTGAAGTCGACAAAAGCTTCTCCCCTTTCATAAATCATTTTTAACAGCATCGAATAAGATCTCCGCCCATACATTCACAGCAGCAATCGGCGCATATCAGCGTTGAGCATATGTCACAGCCCGAACAGCCTCCCACTGCCGTTCCGCCGCCTCCCATATTACCAAATGATCTCATGCGCATTCTCATAGAAGCATATTCGGCATTTGAGGGATCCATAGAGCACGCCGTGTCAAAATATCTTGAAGCATCAAAGCTATTTCCCTTTTTCAGTTCAACACAGCCCATGAGAAAGTTCCATTCCGCCGCACGGTCATTTGCATCGGCAGCCAAAAGGATCTCTTCGGCTTCTCTGATATTGCCTTGATTTATAAGTATTCTGACTCTTGCAAATTTAGGACTTCCGGAATCTCCTGTCTGCCAGCTTCCATATGAAGTTCCCGAACCGTAATAGGCAGATTCCCCGGAACGCAATTTTTGTATCTCCTCGTATGCGGCATTGACTTCCTTCATCTTTTCGTTTGCCAGCTCCGAAAGGTCGCTGTCTCTGTATTTATCAGGGTGATATTTTCTTGCCAGCTCTCGGTAGGCTTTTTTTATATCCTCATCCGAAGCGTTCGGAGAAACACCCAGAATTTTGTAAGGGTCGTTCATTCACTTGACCGCACCCTGCCCCATGGCAAGGTATTCCTTTCTTTGTTGCATAACAAACATCTAATTATATCTTCCCGCTTTCAAAAAGAATTTGGTGAGTGATCCTCGGCAGGCCCACCGAAATAACATTGCGCATAAGCCCTTCAAGGTCGCTCCTCCCCTCAAAATCAATCAGATCAAGTGCAGCTAAAGCTTTTTTCAGAACCGAAAGCATAGCCGCCTCAATATCAAGCTTTTTTTCTCCGTCAAGTGCGGCATCATCAAAAAGCAAAAGGAAAGGATTATAACTCTTTTTCTTTCTGTCATCCTCAATATCATCCAGCGCATCTATAAGATATATCCACCTGCCAAGAGCACTGCCGAGAGAGGAAGCAACAAGCTTTTTTTCTTCATCCTCTATCCCATATGTCATTATATCTGCCATAAGCTCTCCGAAAAGGGCGGCAGGACGGTCTGCAGACCTCAGCTTTTCTCTTTCAAGGGTTCTGAGATCGCCAAGGTGAGATTTTATCTTTTCGTCAAGCTCTGCATAGCCCCGGGAGGCTTTTCTATATGAAGATGCAAAAAACATCTTCATAAACATTGCACCAAGCTTTTTCATACCCTTCTCATCTGCAATATCGTCACCTATCTTATGCCCTGTAAGCAGAGTGCCTGCATGAGATGAATAAATCAGTGCTCGGTTTGGCTTCATAACCAGCTTTTTCTTAAAAGGGTGAGCAAAACAGCGTTTTTTATAAAATTCTGGAATCTCTCCCGTTATCGCAAGGCGTGCCAAAACAAGGAATGTAACATCATAGCTGAGCGTCAAACGGGAGATCGTGCCGCCCTCTTTTTTCATAGCTCTGCAAAGACCGCAATATGCCGCTTGATAATACTGATTTTCAATTATCTTCAGTTCAGGCGTATATGGCTTTACATATCC
>JAZNCT010000004.1:0-2408 GCA_045587665.1 Eubacteriales bacterium | reverse complement strand
TCCTCTTCGCTATGAAGAAATGCCCTCTGCAAATGCGCAGAAGATAATTGATGCTTATAAGGCAAAGGATGAAGAATAATCTTTATAAACAGATACGGTCAGCACTTTTGTGCTGAGCGGATCTGTTTATAAAGATTATTCTTCATCCTTTGCCTTATAAGCATCAATTATCTTCTGCGCATTTGCAGAGGGCATTTCTTCATAGCGAAGAGGATTAAATGTAAATTTACCGCGTCCCTGAGTCATTGCACGAAGAGCAATGGTATAATCCAGCATCTCAGCTCTCGGAACTTCGGCATCAATAACGGTATATGCCTTCTTTTCAGCTGCCTCCATACCCATAACTCTTCCGCGTCTCTTGTTAAGGTCACCCATAACGTCACCCACAACAGCATCCGGAACAGTAACCTTTAGTGCACCAACAGGTTCAAGCAGCACAGGCTTTGCACTCTTAAGGCACTCCTTAAATGCAATACCTGCCGCAAGCTTAAATGACATTTCAGAGCTATCAACATCGTGATATGAGCCATCAAACAGGTCTGCCTTGATATTAACAACGGGGAATCCCGCAACACCCTTCAGCATTGCCTCCTGAAGACCCTTTTCAACTGCAGGATGGAAGTTTTTCGGAACACTTCCGCCAACGGTTGACTCGGTAAACACAAGCTTATCCTCGCCGTTGCCGGGTGCAAAGCGAATCTTAACATGGCCATACTGACCGTGACCGCCTGTCTGTTTCTTATATTTTCCTTCAACCTCAACACTCTTTGTAATGGTTTCACGGTAAGGAATTATAGGTGTATCCAGCTTAACAGATGTGCCAAAGCGGCTCTTGAGCTTTGCAACGATAACATCAAGATGAATATCTCCCATACCGTATATGAGCATCTGCTTTGTTTCAGCATTGTTTTCAAATTTGACGGTGAGATCCTCTTCAAGCAGCTTTGTAATGCCCTGAGATATCTTGTCTTCATCCCCCTTTGCCTGTGGAGCAAGTGCCATGCACATATTAGGTTCGGGATAATTTACAGGAGCAAATTTTATTTCTCCTGCATTTGTGAGAGTGTCGCAGGTAGTTGTTGAACCGAGCTTTGCAAGCATACCGATATCACCACAGGCAAGCTCACTCACTTCTGTCTGCTTTTTACCTCTCAGAGTATATATCTTTGCAATCTTTTCAGAAGCACCGGATGTTGTATTCTTAAGAGTTGTATCCTTTTTCACCTTACCGTTCATAACCTTAAAGAAGGACATTTTACCAACAAACGGGTCAACGACTGTCTTGAACACAAAGAGCGCGGTAGGACCTTCGGGATCAATATCAAAGGGTATAAATTTATCGTCGGAAACGATCTTTTCAGCCTTCTTTGCAGTGTGACGCGGGAAGGAGTGATCAATGGCATCAAGCAGTGCGCGAACACCCCACATCTTTGTGGAAGATCCGCAGTAAACCGGAACGATCGAACCGTTTATAATACCTGTATGAAGTGCCTCTGCAGCCTCATCATGTGTGATCTCTTCACCGTTAAAATATTTATCAAGAAGCTCATCGCTTGTCTGAGCGATAGCCTCGTTGAATGCGTCCTTATACTGAGAAGCAAGGGTTGCAAAGTCAACATTCATTGGCACTTCCTTACGGGAACCGTCAGAAGCGTATTCATAAGCCTTCATATCCATAAGGTCAACCATAACTAAGTTGTTGCCGGAACGAACGGGAATAAATACAGGACAAAGCGCATTTCCGAATTTTGCATGAAGTCCTTTGAAAACACGGTCAAAATCAGCCTCTGCATCATCACACTTGTTGATGAAGAAAGCCTTTGGAATATCAGTAGCATAATCCCATGCAAGCTCTGTTCCAACCTCAACGCCTGCCTTGCCGTCAAGAACGATAATTGCGCTGTCCGCAACACGAACACCCTGCATTTCCTCGCCAACAAAGCCCAGATAGCCGGGGGTGTCGATAATATTTATCTTAGCGTCTCCCCAAACAAGGTCTGACACTGTGGCACTGATAGAATATCCTCTTTTTATTTCTTCAGCATCATAGTCGGATGTGGTGTTTCCGTCGGGGGTCTTGCCGAGACGGTCAATGCACTTTGCTATATAAAGCATTGCCTCCGTCAGAGAGGTTTTGCCCGAGCCGCCGTGTCCGAGAAGTGCGACATTTCTGATTTGTTTTGTTTCGAATACTGCCATTTTGGGTATACCGCGTTGTATTTCGCAAGCGAAAAACAATCCTTTCTGTTAATGTGTTTACCATGGTTTTTACCATCATAGTATTATTATACTATAATTTTTTCCATATTGCAAGAGTGAATTTTGTCTTTTGTGCTTTCAAAATGTAGAAATATGCCACAACTTTTTGTGCATTTTTCACAATTATTTTTCTTTAAGCACCCCATTAG
>JAZNCT010000003.1:0-8695 GCA_045587665.1 Eubacteriales bacterium | reverse complement strand
ATTTTATAACGATAAAATCATAGAAGGCTTGAGTTGGGATAAAGAGGATCACCGTTTAGAATATCGCACTTTTAAGTCGTGAAAACTGCTAAAATCAAAGCAAAAAACGTCTGCTGAAGGCTAAAAAGCCTGGGCAGACGTTTTTTATTAAATCAATATCAGTCGCAGTTTTCGCAGTTGTGGAAGACCTCCTGAACATCGTCATTATCTTCGAGATGTTCAAGGAGAAGATTCATCTTCTTAATATCATCCTCGTTATCAAGGGTGACATAGTTTGAGGGGATCATGCTCTCCTCTGCGCTTTCGATAGCATAGCCTGCCGCCTCAAGAGCTTCTCTCACAGCCCCCAGATCAGCAGTTTCCGTATAGATCTCAAACACCTCGTCCTCTGCCACAAAATCTGATGCTCCTGCTTCAAGAGCCGCTTCCATAAGGGCATCCTCGTCAACATCCTCACGCATAACGATTATAACGCCCTTTTCTTCAAACATATAGCTTACGCAGCCTGTCTGACCGAGATTTCCGCCAAATTTATCAAAATAATGGCGCACCTCAGAGGCTGTTCTGTTTCTGTTATCGGTGGTTGTGTTTACTATAACCGCAACGCCTGCAGGGCCGTAGCCTTCATAGCGGAGCTCCTCATAGTCAACATCTGTCTGACCCGCCGCCTTTTTGATAGTTCTTTCGATATTATCGTTTGGAACATTGTTTGCTTTCGCCTTTGCGATAAGATCACGGAGCTTTGAGTTTGAAGCCGGGTCGGGGCCGCCTGCCTTTATGGCAATTATCATTTCTTTACCGATCTTTGTAAAAATTTTCGCCTTTTGCGCATCGGTCTTTTCTTTTTTGTGCTTGATATTATTCCATTTACTATGTCCTGACATCTTTATTACCTCTTATATTTTTTCTGTTTTCTTTAGACAAATCAGCGAAAATGCACTGCCAAGCACTGTTTGTGCCGCCTTTGTGATTCTGATTCTTGTTGCACGGACAGCCTCGTCCTCGGCAGATAGGATCTGACAGTTATGATAGAACTGGTTAAATGCAACCGCCACATCAAGGATATATCTTGTTATTATAGAAGGCTCATAAGCCTCAATAGCCTCGATCACCTTTTCTTCAAACTTTGACAGAACCGAAAGCAGTGTACGCTCTTCGGGAGCAGTTATTTTGTTTGCGGAAGCTGAAAGCTCACTCTTTTGCAGTATTGAGCAGGTTCTTGCATAGGTATACTGAACATAAGGACCTGTGTTGCCGTCAAAGCTGAGCGCATCCTCCATAATAAAGTTGATATCTCTTATCCTGTTGTTTGAGAGATAGTAGAATATTATTGCACCAACGCCAACATCCTCTGCTATCTGCTGTTTATTTTCGATATTGGGGTTCTTTTCATCAATAATATCGGTCACCTTTTCGATTGCCTGAGCAAAAAGGTCACGAAGAAGAATTACATTTCCCGTTCTTGTTGCAAGCTTTGCACCGTTTATTGAAACAGTTCCATATGGCACGTGCACAAGCTGGTCATGCCAATCATAGCCCATAAGCTCAACCACCTTAAACCACTGAGCAAAATGGAGGCTCTGACCTGCAGACGTAACATATATCGCCTTATCAAACTTATATTCGTTCTTTCTGTAAACAGCCGCTGCAATATCACGGGTAGGATAGAGTGTTGAGCCGTCACGCTTAAGGATCAGACAAGGGGGCATATTATATTCTTCAAGATCAACAATAGAGGCACCGTCATCAATCTTTAAAAGTCCGCTGTCGCGAAGCTTTTGAACCTGTGCAGGCATCTTGTCAGTGTAAAAGCTCTCGCCCTTGTAGCTGTCAAACTCGATATCAAGCAGCTTATATGTTTGCTTATATTCAGCAAGACTCACGTCCACAAACCAACGCCAAAGCTCAAGATTTTCTGCGTCCCCGTGCTCAAGCTTTGTAAACTCAGCTCTTGCCTCGTCTTCAAGAGACTTATCCTTCTCGGCCTCCTCATGGAATTTCACATAAAGCTCAACCAGCTTATCAACGCCGCCCTGCTCTACTTCTTCCCTGCTTCCCCACTTGCGGTAAGCAACTATCAGCTTGCCGAACTGTGTTCCCCAGTCGCCAAGATAGTTGATTCCAACACAGTCATAGCCCGCAAATTCGTGAAGTTTTTTAAGAGAATGGCCAATAACGGTCGTTCCAAGATGACCGATGTGGAAAGGCTTTGCAACATTTGGAGAAGAATAATCAAGAACAACGGTCTTGCCCTTTCCAAAATTGGGAGCTCCGTATTTTTCTCCGTCATGAAGTATCTTTTCCAGCACATCATCTGAATAATGCTTATCGCTTATATACATATTGAGATATCCGTTTACAGCCTCAATTTTGCTAAGACTGTCAAGACAAAGCTCCGAAGCCAAGGTCTCTGCGATCTGAATAGGAGAGCGGCGCAGTGTTTTGCTCAGTTTAAAGCAAGGCAGAGCTATATCTCCCATTGCCGCATCGGGTGGATATTCAAGCATATCCGCAACCATTGACGCATCAAGACCCGATGAAGCATTTATTTTGTTAATACTCTCAAAGATCCTTTCCGAGAGCGTTTTTTTGAGTTTCAGCATATTTTTCCTTTCATGCCGCTCCCGCGGCAAAATATAGAATTATTTTCAAACAATTATTTATTATACAACTTTTACACGAGCATTTCAATAGCAAAATGAATTTTTGATCATCTTCTTTTTGAAAAAAGCAAAAATATCACAGTGATAAGGCTTGCTGCCGCTATGGCAAAAATCAAAACAGGATTAAAGCTGTCGCCTGTTTGAACGCTTTGGATAAAATAATCAGTCATCTCTCGTCACCTCGCATAAAACCGCGTTAGTAAAGGGTATAAGATCGTCCGGGCAGAGCAAAAGCTGTGCGCCCTTCATTCCTCCACTTACTGTTATCCTCTCAAAATTCTTTGCGCTTTTATCAATAAACGTGGGGAATTTTTTCTTCATTCCAACAGGGGAGCAAGCACCTCGCACATAGCCCGTAAGGCCAAGAAGATCCTTTACATGAACCATTTCGATCTTCTTGTTTCCGGTAGATGCGGCTGCCTTTTTCAGATCTATTTCCCGGCAGGAAGGTATGCAAAATACCACATGACCTGTCTTATCACCCTTTGCAACAAGCGTTTTGAAAACGATTTCTGCTTCAAGGCCTATCTGAGAGGCAATATGGATACCGGTTAGATCGTTTTCATCAGGAACATATTCCATTATTTCATATTTTATCTTTGCCGCATCAAGGATGCGCATTGCATTTGTCTTTGTTTTTATCATATCAGCGCTTCCCCTTCTTTTATCATCTCTCTTGCGGCATTTCTCTGGGTTTCGGTAACCTCTATTCCTCCAAGTATTCTTGCCGTTTCCGAAACTCGTCCCTCTTCATCAAGAAGGGTCAGAGACGTAAAGGCTCTGCCCCCCTCCTCGGTCTTGTTTATTTTAAAATGACTGTCGGCAAGGGAAGCTATCTGAGCGCTGTGGGTCACGCAGATGACCTGTATTCCCTTTGAAATAGATTTCAGCTTTATACCCACTTTTCTTGAGGTTCCGCCTGAGATTCCAGTGTCGATCTCGTCAAAAATAAGCGTATCTATCGAATCCTTGTCGGCAAAAGCACTTTTCATAGCAAGCATTATTCTTGAAAGCTCGCCGCCGGATGCTATTTTTATCATGCTCTTAAGCGGCTCACCCGCATTTGTGGCAACAAGAAATTCAACATCGTCAAAGCCGCTTCTCATCGGCTCTGTTGGCTTTATGCTCACATCAAACCTGACCTTTGGCATATCAAGGAAAACGAGCACCTCCATGATCCTGTTTCTGAGTGCTTCTGCCCCCTTTATGCGTTTTTCTCTCAGCCTCTCTGCCCTCTCCTTCATTTCTTCCATAACGGTGGAGAGCTTATCCTTATATTCGGCTATCCTATCGTCAGACTGCTCAATAAGATCAAGCTTTTCAGCTATATCTGTGCGAAATTCAAGTATCTCGCCAATGCTGGAACCGTATTTACGCTTCAGCTTCGCAATTGCATCAAGGCGGCTCTCTATTTTATTCAGCCGTGCTGTAGGATCGCCGTCATATCCGCCCGAGGCAAACGCATCAACCGTCAGCGCAATATCCTCTATCTCATATCTATAGTTTATGAGCCTTTCGGAAAGCTCTGAAGCCTCTGGAATAACATCTGAAATAGCGGTAAGCGACTGAGCCGCTCTGTCAAGCAGATATGTGACCGATGCACTCTTTTCGCTTGAATGAAGAACTCTGTATGCAAAAGAGGTCTGTTTTTTTATTTTTTCAAGATTGCGTAGCCTTGCACACTCTGCCTCAAGAACCTCTTCTTCTCCTTCTTTCAGCTTCACTGCGTCAATTTCCGCAAGCTGAAAACGGTATATTTCAATAAGACGGTTCTTTTCCTTATCGCCGCTGAGAAGCTCCCCAAGCTTTTTTTCAAGCAATAGGTATTGGTCATAGCTCTCTCTGTAGCGCATCAGCTCCAAAGAATCCTCAGCAAAAGCGTCAAGAAGTTCTATATGGCTTGATTTTGTCATAAAACGGTGGCTGTCATTCTGACCGTGAATACTTATCAAAAGAGCGGTTATCTCTCTTTGAGCTGCGCCTGTAACGCTTCTTCCGTTCAGCTTTACAGAGCTTTTTCCGTCATCCGAAATGCTCTTTTGAAGCATAAGATTCCCGTCTTCATCCACAGAAAAGCCCATTTCTTCAAGTTTTGAGATAACCGAGGGAGATAGATCGCAAAAGATACCCGACACCATAGCCTTTTTTTCGCCACTTCTTATAAGCTCACGCTGTATCTTGCCGCCCATAAGCATATTTATGCTGTCGATGATTATAGATTTTCCCGCTCCCGTTTCACCGGTCATCGCAGTAAATCCTTTTTCAAAATCCACATCAAGATTTTTTATTACTGCTATATTTTCGATATGTAAAGAAGAAAGCATATTTGCACCTTAAATAACTTTCATCACATTTTTGACCTGCTGGCAGATCTCAAATGCAATATCCTTTGATCTTGTTACGATAAGAATAGTGTCATCTCCCGCAACACTGCCCAGTATATCCGAATGTCTTATTGAGTCGATCCCTGTTGCAACAGCATTTGCCATGCCGGGATATGTCCTTACAACAACTATGTTTTCGCCAACATCTATGCTTATTATAGATGAGGCAAGGGCAACATTAAAGCTTGCTCCGCTTCCGTTTTCGCCTGAAATGGGTCTGACATAGCGATATTTGCCCTTGTTTGTCTGAGTTTTTGTCAGTTTAAGCTCCTTGATATCCCGTGAAGCAGTTGCCTGCGTAACATCATAGCCCTCAACACGGAGCTTTTCAATAAGCTCGTCCTGTGTTTCTATCTCATATCTGACTATCAGCTCAAGAATCTTTTCCTGTCTTGCCGCCTTCATTTATATACCACCCTTTCGATTTTCAGTTGATTTCAGCCATTCATTTTGGAATTAAGGGTATCGTAGAAGCCCCGTTCTTTGAGTTTTACAAGTTTTGCACGCGAAGATGATCGCATTATGCGAACGGTATCTCCTTTAAAAATTTCAAAATTCATTTTTCCGTCAAGTGTGAGAAAAAGACTCTTTTCTCTCTCGCACACATTCTTTACGCAAAGAACCGAGTCTGCAGAAAAAACTATCGGTCTTGCCGCAAGCGAATGAGAGCATATCGGCGTTACGCAGATACATTTCATCTTTGGATCTATAACCGGGCCTCCTGCGGACATTGAATATGCCGTTGACCCTGTTGGGGTTGCAAAGATCAGCCCGTCTGCCCTGTATGTAGCAACGGGAACATTCCCTTCAGACAGCTCAAGATCTATCATTCTTGCAATAGAGCCGTTTGAAATAACAGCGTCATTCAGTGCCGAGGCACGGTTGACCATCTTTTCGCCGCCGCGCAATACAGAAACATCAAGCATCTCACGCTCCTCTATACGGTAGCTGCCCTCAAACAGCTTTGCAAGCATCTCTATTTCATCTGATTCCATCTCTGCCATATAGCCAAGTCTGCCAAGGTTCATTCCGAGGATCGGTATTCCGGAAGAGAGGCAGTATCTTGCGGCCGAGAGTATAGAGCCGTCGCCGCCAAGAACTATGATCAGATCCATTTCTCTGTATAGTGTTGAGTTTGTAACAAAGCTGACGCACTCCGAGAGCTTAGTGTTTCGCATAACTCTATCCTTCATCAGCTCGCTGACAAACAATTTGCACGGATATTTATGTAGAAACGTCGCCACACGTGCCGCCGCTTCTGATTTCTCTTTTATATTGAAGTTTGTAACAAGTCCTATCTTGTTTATTTTCATTCTGTAACTACCTCCTTTCACCAACATCGGCTGTCTTTTTAATATAACTGATGTCAATTATACCGTCTGCCTTATCTCGGGTAAAATATGCTAAATATTCTATGTTTCCGTCTCCGCCGTCAATGGGAGAGCGTATAAGCCCCTTGCAATACAGACCACATTCTCCTGCAAATGAAAGCACACGGCAGATCGCCGCGATCCTATCCTCTTTTTTCTTAACTATTCCGTTTTTATTGACCGCCGCTTTTCCTGCTTCAAACTGAGGCTTTATAAGCGAAACCAGAATTCCATCGGTACTCAGAACATCGGCAATACCCTTTAGAATATAAGTTTGCGAAATAAAGGAAACATCCATAACCGCCATGTCAAAAAGGCATGGAAAATCCTCTCTTTTCATATATCTGGCGTTGTAGCCTTCGATATTTACAACCCGTGCGTCACTCTGAAGCGAAGCATCAAGCTGACCGTGACCTGAATCCACGGCATAGACCTTACGCGCCCCTCGCGAAAGCAGAACATCTGTAAATCCGCCGGTTGACGCCCCAACATCAATGCAATTCTTTTGGGAAACCTCTATGCCAAATGTGCAAAGAGCCCCCTCAAGCTTAAGCGCACCTCTGCAAACATAGCGATCCTTTTCAACCTCAATCGAATGAGGCAAGGCTTCATCTATCTGCTCAGAAGGCTTTTTTATAACGGCTCCGTCGATTTTCGCCGCGCCTTTTTCTATCAAAGTCCTGGCGTTCTGACGGCTCTTTGCATATCCGAATTCAAAAAGATATATATCCGCTCTCATTATGATTTTCTCGTGATAAGATAGTCTGCAAGCATAAGGAGCTTTTCGCAGCCTTCATATACAGCTATGGCATCCTTTGCTTTCTCTGTCAGCTCTGTGGCAAAAGCTCTTGCCTCGTCTGTCGTCATATATGTCAAAAATGTGGTTTTTGAGTTTTCGGCATCACTGCCTATAGGCTTTCCCAGGAGTGACTCATCACCCTCAACATCAAGAATATCGTCTGTTATCTGAAAAGCAAGACCAATGCCTTCTGCGTATCTGAGGGCTTTCGCCATTTTCTCGTCGTCAGCCCCAATTCCTGCCGCCATAGCACCAAGCCTTGCCGAAAGCTTTATAAGAGCACCTGTTTTAAGGCTTTGCAGTTTTTTAAGCTCATCGATCGAGAGGCTGTGCTCCTCTCCATACATATCCATTATCTGACCGCCAACCATACCTCTCTCGGCAGAAGCAAATGAAATGGCCTCAACAGCTTCAAGGGCATTCTCCGGAGGGACATATTTGTTTGAAGCGGCAACGCCAAAAGCCTTCAGCGCAAGTGCGTCACCTGCAAGAAGCGCAGTTGCCTCTCCGAAAATCTTATGATTTGTTGGCTTCCCGCGGCGAAGATCGTCATTATCCAGCATGGGCAGATCGTCATGTATAAGAGAAAATGTGTGTATCATCTCAACCGCCGCCGCATATGGCAATGCCGCCTCGTCCCTGCCCCCGAAAAGTCTGCAGAACGCAAGCACAAGATAGGGTCTTATTCTCTTTCCGCCGGCAAAAAGGCTGTATTTCATCGCCTCTGCAACCTCTTGTATATCTTCATCATTTGGGCCAAAGGTGTGCAAAATATATTCTTCTGTTGCCTCTGCCGCTTTTTTCATATCGGCAAAAAGCATATTATACGATTTATTCATTCCCTGCTTCAAAATCCTTTTCGGTTATATTTCCTTCTTCATCCTTTTGCAATATTTTGACCTTTTTTTCAGCCTCATCAAGCATCCTGCCACAGCTGCGAACAAGTCCTACCCCCTCTTCATAAAGAGAAAGAGACGAGTCAAGATCTGCACTGCCATTTTCAAGAGCCTTAACTATTTCTTCAAGGCGTGCCATTGAAGTTTCAAAATTCTCATTATTCTTTATCATATTTAACCTCATTTTTCAGTTGAGTTTCATTTACAGTTGCAATTATAAGACCGTCCGAGAGCTGATTCTTTATGATGTCACCTTTTTTTACATCATTAACAGATTTTATTATTCTGCCTTCACTGTCATAGCTTACACCATATCCCCTTGACAAGACTGCCAGGGGACTGAGAGCAGAAAGCGCCGCAACCTTTTCTTTGTAAAGGGCTGCTTTTTTATCAAGCACTCGAAGTGCGCCGTTTTCAAGCCGTTCAAGAAGCTGAATGGTTTGCATACGCTTTGTGTCAAGAAAATTTTGCGGAGATTTGAGACAAGAAGAGAGCGAAAGCAGCGCAAGATGTTTTTTTCTTTCTCCAATACCGGAAAGCATAAGAAGAGCAAGTCTTTGTTTGGCATTTTCAAGCCTTTCGC
>JAZNCT010000002.1:0-21216 GCA_045587665.1 Eubacteriales bacterium | reverse complement strand
TAAGCGGTTAATTTGGTACAATAATATAAGTAGATTGAATGGAGGAAGAAAGATGGATTCCGAAGTTAAAAGAATAAAAGAATTGCGTGAAACCCTGACACACCACGCAAAGCTGTATTATGTTTACGATGCGCCCCAAATATCCGACTACGAGTATGATATGATGTTTGCCGAGCTCAAGGCGCTTGAAGAGAAGCATCCCGAGCTTGAGGATCCCGCATCTCCTACCCACCGCGTGGGAGGAAAGGCGCTTGACAAGTTTGAAAAGGTTACTCACTCGGTGAGAATGAATTCGCTTTCCGACGTTTTTTCCTTTGAGGAGGTCGAGGACTTTATTGTAAAGACCGATGAGGTCGTAGGCGAGGCGGAATACTCGGTAGAACCCAAAATTGACGGGCTTTCGGTTGCACTGACCTACGAAAACGGTGTTCTTGTGCGTGCTGCAACACGCGGCGACGGACTTGTGGGGGAAGATGTAACTCAAAATGTTAAAACGATTTTCTCTGTGCCGATGAAGCTTTCCAAAGCTGTGCCGGATCTCTGTGTTCGCGGCGAGGTATATATGCCGAGAGAGAATTTCGAACGTGTAAACGCCAAAAGGGAGGCGCAGGGACAGTCGCTTTTCGCTAATCCCAGAAATGCGGCTGCTGGCTCTCTGCGTCAGCTTGATCCGAGTATTGTTGCAGCAAGAGGTCTTGACATCTTTATTTTTAATGTGCAAAAGGGTGAGCTTGGTACTGATTCTCACAGTGCCGAGCTCGACAGGCTCTCAACTCTTGGATTCACAACTTTGCAAGATCGTATAACAGCTAAAAGCTATAAAGAGATCATCTCCCATATCGAAGTCCTCGGAAAAATGCGTGACGATCTGCCCTATGACATCGACGGTGTTGTTATCAAGGTGGATTCTACAAGTGAGCGCATAAAGATCGGAGAGGGAACTAATACCCCAAAATGGGCTGTAGCCTATAAATTTCCTCCAGAGCAAAAGAAAACAAAACTGT
This sequence comes from Eubacteriales bacterium, assembly GCA_045587665.1. Taxonomy (GTDB): domain Bacteria; phylum Bacillota; class Clostridia; order Oscillospirales; family CAG-272; genus SIG710. The sequence goes on along the minus strand of JAZNCT010000002.1, from coordinate 20,212 downwards.
TAGACATTGATATTGCCGTTGGAAGAACGGGGGTTCTGACACCTACTGCAGTGCTGCAGCCTGTACGTCTTGCCGGAACCACTGTTTCAAGAGCAACACTTCATAATCTCGAATTCATAAGAGAAAAAGGAATTATGCTGGGAGATATCGTATCGGTTCAAAAGGCCGGTGATATTATTCCCGAAATTGTTTGCGCACACCCTGCGGAGAGAGACGGAAGTGAACAAATATTTAATATGCCGTCGTTTTGTCCCTCCTGCGGTGAGCCGGTTTTTTACGATCAGGATGAAGGGGCTGCAACAAGATGTACAAATGCTCTTTGCCCGGCTCAGCTTGCCAGAGGAATTGAACATTTTGCTTCAAAAGATGCTATGAATATTGACGGCCTTGGCCCTCAGATAGTGGATCTGTTTCTTGAAAACAAGCTTATTGAGAATTCTGCAGATCTTTATTCTTTAAGTGTAGAGCAAATAGAAACGCTTGAACGTATGGGAAGAAAATCTGCTCAGAATATCATTGAAGCTATCGAAAAATCTAAAAACGCAGGGCTTGAAAGATTGATTTATGCTCTCGGAATAAGAAATGTTGGCGAGGTTGCCGCCGCCGCTCTCGCAAAAAAATATCAAACTCTCGAAGCGTGCTTTGATGCCACTGTAGAAGATATCTGTCAGATAGAAGATTTTGGTCTCATAACAGCTCAGTGTGTTGTAAACTATTTTTCACACCCACAAAACAGACAGCTTTGCAGGCGTCTTATTGAAATGGGTCTTAACACTTCTGCGGTAAAAAAACAGATTGACGATAATTTTTCCGGCATGACTTTTGTTTTGACAGGTACCTTGCCAACGATGACAAGAGATCAAGCCTCAGAGCTTATAAAAGAAAGAGGCGGAAAGGTGAGCGGCTCTGTTTCATCAAAAACTACCTATGTCCTTGCCGGTGAGGAGGCGGGTTCAAAGCTTACCAAAGCAAAATCTCTCGGTATACCGATAATAGACGAGGAAGCATTTCATAAGATGCTTGAAAACAGGAATTAACTATGGAAAATATAGAAAAAAACAAGGTTGAAGGTGGAAACCTATATATCGTTGCTACTCCCATTGGAAATCTTTCAGATATATCGGAGCGAGCCCTTAAGGTTCTGAACGAAGTTGATTTTATAGCCGCAGAGGATACAAGAAATTCTGTTCGTCTGCTTACCCATTTCGGAATAAAAAAATCGTTGGTTTCTTATCATGAACATAATAAAAAAGAAAAGGGAAGCGAGATATGTGAAAGAATTGAGGCCGGTGAAGCCTGCGCTCTTATAACCGATGCAGGCACTCCTGCCATAAGCGATCCCGGAGAAGATCTTGTCAGACTGTGCGCCCAAAAAAACATACCGGTAACGTCAATTCCGGGGTGCTGTGCCGCAATAACTGCGCTTACACTTTCGGCCTTGCCAACGGGACGTTTTACTTTTGAAGGGTTTCTTTCTGGTATAAAAAAAGAACGCAGGGAACAGCTCAAAAAGCTTGAGTGTGAAGAGCGAACAATGATTTTTCACGAGGCACCTCATAAGCTGAGAGCAACACTTTCCGATATGCTTGAGGTTTTCGGCCCCGATAGGAGAGTTTCGCTTTGCCGAGAACTGACCAAACTTAACGAAGATATAATGAGAACAACGATTTTGGATGCTGTAGAGTTTTATGATAAATATGAACCCAGAGGTGAATATGTTCTTGTTGTTGAAGGCGGAACTTACAAAAAAAGCGACAGCTTTTGGCAGGATATGACAATTTCAGAACATATTGAATTCTATATCGAAAGCGGTCTTGAACGTATGGATGCTATAAAAAAGACGGCAAAGGACAGAGGCGTTAACAAGAATTCAATCTATAAGGAATATGTTACAAAAGATGAGGGATAACTGTAACAAAAAATAACAAAAATTACTATTGATTTTTTATTCAGATAGTGGTATAATAATTCATATTTTTAAGAAGAGGTGTTTTAAAATGAGCAAACTCAGAGCCGGCGTAATTGGCGCAACAGGTATGGTTGGTCAGAGATTTCTTACTCTGCTGGAGAATCATCCTTATTTTGAAGTAACAGCACTTGCTGCTTCTGCAAGAAGCTCGGGCAAGACCTATGCCGAGGCAGTTGAAGGCAGATGGAAGATGAAAACTCCAATTCCGGAGGCATATAAGAATATGCCAGTTATTGATGCAGCAAAGATCGAAGAGGTTGCAGCTCTTGTTGATTTTGTTTTCTGCGCTGTTGATATGAAAAAAGATGAGGTAATGGCTCTTGAAGAGGCTTATGCAAAAGCCGAGATCCCTGTTGTTTCAAACAACTCGGCAAACAGAAACATGCCCGATGTTCCTATGCTTATGCCCGAAGTTAACGATGCACATCTTGAAGTTATCGAGGCACAGAAGATAAGACTTGGTACAAAGAAGGGCTTTATTGCAGTCAAACCCAATTGCTCCATTCAAAGCTATGTTCCAATGCTTACTCCTCTCCGCAAATTTGGTATAAAAGAGGTTGTGGTTACAACCTATCAGGCTATTTCCGGTGCAGGCAAAACCTTTAAGGAGTGGCCCGAAATGATCGACAATGTTATTCCTTTCATTGGCGGTGAAGAAGAGAAGAGCGAAAAAGAACCTCTTAAGATCTGGGGAAAGGTTGTTGACGGTAAAGTCGTTGATGATACTGATACAATAATTACTTCCCAGTGCATCCGTGTACCTGTTACTGACGGTCACACAGCGGCTGTTTTTGTCAGATTTGAAAACAAGCCTACCAAAGAAGAAATACTTCAGTGCTGGAAGGAATTTTCGGGCAAGCCTCAGGAGCTTAAGCTTCCTCACGCACCCGAACAGTTCATTACATATTTTGAAGAGGATAACAGGCCTCAGGCAGCTCTTGATCGCGACATTTACGGTGGTATGGGCGTGACTGCAGGTAGACTTCGTGAAGATACTGTTTATGACTATAAGTTTGTTGGTCTTTCGCACAACACTCTCAGAGGTGCAGCAGGAGGAAGCGTGCTTAACGCAGAACTTCTTTATAAACTTGGTTACCTTGGATAAAATAAAGAAATGATGGTTCATCGAACCATCATTTCTTTATTTTCTGTAGTCAGAGGGGGTCTTTCCGGTTATCTTTTTAAATATTCTGTTGAAATTTGAAATGTTCTCAAACCCACATTCGCTTGCTACATAAAGTATGGTTGTTTTTCTTTCTGCAAGAAGCAGCTTGGCTTTTTCAATTCTTTTAATATTTATATATTCCCAGGGTGAAACACCGTTCAGCTCTTTGAATAATGCAGAAAAATATGTTCTGCTGAAGCAGGATATCTCAGCAAGCTCTTCCAGCGTAAACTTGCGAGAAAGATTAGAGTTTATATACTGCATAGCTTTTTCAATATTCTTTAAATTTTCAGAATTCTTCATAATGACGGTGGTTTCAGCAAATTTTTCACTGCGAACAAGCAGGACAAGGAGTTTGTAGAGATCCGCTTTAACCATAATTTCACGTCCTTTTTTTGACGATAGACATTCTTCGTGCATCTGTTTCATTATCGCACCGATATCAGTCGACAGTTGATTGTCAGGTGAGATATAATTAACACATTTATTGCCAAAAAGAGAGCGCAAGCAGTTATCTTCAAATAAATTAAGCTGCGGTGACCATACAAGCCTGGGCTCAAATTTAAGATCAAGAAGTCTGAGTTCTGATTTCCCGCCAATGCTTTCAATCCAGTGAACCTCGTTTGAAGGGAAAACGAACAAAGCCCCCGGTGCAATATCATAATATACGTCTCTGATCTTAAAGTTGCCACTGCCGGAAAGCACATAGCAAAGTTCAATTTCAGTATGATGATGTTCGGAGAATTTAACTCTATCCAATTCAGGTACAGATTCATACATATGCAAAATGTTTTGCCCTGCCGAATCTGTTAAAGGTGATGCAATCCTATATCGCATTTGTCCCTCCAATCGTAACATTGTATTAGTTTTTCATAATAAAAACGTTGTTATTTTGGGGATTCTTGTCTATAATTAGCTTAATAATATATTACACGAAATAATGCTTTTTGTCAATGGGATTTTCAAAAAACATAAACCTGTTTTTTGAAACAAACACAAAGACAGCATCAAGCCCCAGTGAACTTAAAATAACCGATATAAGAGTTGGAAATATAAATGGCGCGTCAAAGACTGTCATTTAATAAAAATCCACACAAATCAAGTAATCGTGGGATGTGGTGAGGTCAGAGACGCATCAAGCGCAAGCTGCTAAGGATCTCATTGCTGTCCATATGCACGAAAAACATCCCCAAAAAAATGGGCAAGCAGTGAAACATCGAATAACGAATGGGCAAATGACAGAATGCTTCTATTCAGTATAGAACTCTATGGCAAGATGTTACATATGATGAATTTGAAAAGCAGATGTGAAAAAGATACCAATGGCATTGCCCGGTAGTACAGAGGATTGCATAGGAGCTTTTCTCTTGCTTGCCTCTGAAGAAGGAAAATATATTACCGGAGCTGATATAAAAATTGATGGCGGAATGAGCCTGTAAGGAGGATAATTATGAATTTTAATGTTAAGGAAGAAATAATTGCGTTAACCCCTCAATGGAAGGGAAAGAGACTTCCTGACGGAAGACCCTATGTTGAGGACAAATATCTTGATGCGCTGAAGAAAATGACTCTTGAAGAGGTTTGGAAACCGATATTTGTCAAGGGTTACGAAAATCAGTTTGTTGGCGGAGGCGTTAACCCTCTGAATGTACTTCACGACGACGGCAGAAAACTGATCGGTCGCGCTGTGACTTGCTCTTTTTGCCCAACACGCCCCGATCTTCACGAAACAATGTTTGCAATCGGCGCAGAAGAGGGAAGAAACGGAAACTACAATCAGTGGGTTATTGATTCTCTTGTAGAGAGAGATGTTGTTGTAGTTGATATGTTCGACAAAATTTATAAGGGAACATTCCTTGGAGGAAATCTCACAACTGCCATAAAAACCAGAACAAAAAACGGCGGTGCCGTAGTTTGGGGCGGTATACGTGATGTTGAGCAGATGAAGCAGGTTGAGGGAGTTCAGGTATATTACAGAGGAATTGACCCAACACCTATTCGCGATTTCATTATGACAGGCTTTAACTCTGTTGTTAATTTCGGAGGTGCCGTTTGTCTGCCGGGTGATGTTGTTTTTGGCGCCGGCGGCGGTGTTCTGTTCATTCCCAGCCATCTCGTTGCAGAGGTTGTTGACGGAGCAGCCAAAACTCACGTTAAAGATGATTTTGGATTTGAAATGATATCTCAGAACAAATTTACAACCGCACAGATAGATAGAAATACCTGGACCGAAGAGATGCTTGACCTCCTTATGGATTTCATTAAAAATGACCCGAGAGGCGAGCCATATCGCGATCTTGACTGGTCACAGGAATATGACCTTGCAAGAAATGGTGACCCCAACGATACACAAACCGCTCTTTAAAACATAAAAAAGTCGGCAGAGTAATCTGCCGACTTTTTATTTGCATCATCGAAAAGTTTTATTTGTATAACATTTTCGGTTTTTCTTTTTTGTTGATGCAATCCTTAGTTATGATAATCTTTTCAAGGTTTTCTTCCGAAGGAACCTCATACATGATCTGGAGCATAGTTTCTTCCATAATCGAGCGAAGACCTCTTGCACCGGTATTGCGTTCCAGTGCTTTTTCAGCAACTGCTTCCAGCGCTAAATCCTGAAACTCAAGCTTGACTCCATCCATGTCAAAGAGCTTTATATATTGCTTAACAAGAGAGTTCTTCGGCTCGCTGATGATTCTGACAAGAGCCTCTTTATCAAGGTCTGATAAAGGAACTATAACAGGTATACGTCCAACAAGTTCAGGTATAATACCGTATTTAACGATGTCGTGTGGATTTACATCCTTAAAAATACCGTTTTCCTTTTTCTCGGATCTTTTCATAATTTCGCCTGAGAAACCTATCGACTGATTACCCTTGCGTTTTTCTATGATCTCAGAAAGACCGTCAAATGCACCGCCGCAAATAAAGAGAATATTCTCGGTGTTTATCTGAATAAAATCCTGATTTGGATGCTTTCTGCCCCCCTGTGGAGGAACATTTGCAACAGTTCCTTCTAAGATTTTAAGGAGAGCCTGCTGAACGCCTTCGCCGGAAACATCACGCGTTATGGAACGGTTTTCACTTTTTCTTGAAATTTTATCAATTTCGTCTATATAAATTATTCCTCTTTCAGCAAGGTCAATATCAAAATCAGCCGCCTGAATAAGGCGCAGCAGAATGTTCTCAACGTCCTCACCTACATAACCGGCTTCGGTCAGCGTTGTTGCATCAGCGATAGCAAAGGGAACCTGCAAGGTTTTGGCAAGCGTTTGTGCAAGATAGGTTTTACCAACGCCTGTTGGGCCTATAAGCAGAACATTGCTTTTTTGAAGCTCTATAATTTCCCCTGCAGAATCCTTTTCTGATGATTTCGATTTGTTTATATTCTCTTCTCGGTTAAGAATACGCTTATAATGATTATATACAGCAACAGATAATGCGATCTTTGCTTCATCCTGACCGATAACATATCTATCAAGAGATTCTTTTATCTCCTTGGGGCGGGGAAGCGTGTTTAGAGAAAGTGCATTGAAATTGATTTCCGGTGCAGAATTTTCATTTATCAACTGCTGACAAGCGTCAACACAGTAATCGCAAATATAAACTCCTTGGGGAGAAGGAATGAGAAAATTAGCCTGATTTTCATTTCTGCCGCAAAAAGCGCAATACCTAATAGGTTGATTATTATTAGTCGACATTTAGTTAATAACCTTTCAAAAAATTATGCGCGCTTTGTGAACACCTTGTCAATAAGACCGTATTCAAGTGCTTGATCTGCTGTCATGAAATTATCTCTCTCTGTGTCTCTTTCAATGATCTCAAGAGGCTTGCCTGTATTTTCCGAAAGTATTTTGTTAAGTCTGTCTCTCGTACGCAGGATATGATCAGCGTGGATCTTAATATCCGTTGCCTGTCCCCTTGTTCCACCGAGAGGCTGGTGTATCATGATCTCACTGTTTGGCAGAGCAAATCTTTTGCCTTTTGCACCGGAAGAGAGCAGAAAAGCTCCCATGCTTGCCGCCATACCTATGCAAATCGTTGAAACATCGCATTTAATAAAATTCATTGTGTCATAAATTGCAAGACCTGCAGAAACGGAGCCGCCGGGGCTGTTGATGTATAATGAGATATCCTTATCCGGATCCTGTGCTTCAAGAAACAGGAGCTGTGCAACCACAAGGGAAGCCGTTGTGTCATTTACTTCATCTGCAAGAAAGACAATGCGGTCGTTAAGAAGACGAGAGTAGATATCGTAAGCTCTCTCTCCGCGGTTTGTTTGTTCGATGACTGTTGGTACCAGTGCCATATTGTTTTCCTCCAAAAAATATTTAGATGAAAACTGCCGCTCGTAAGCGGCAATTTTCACAAGAATTTAATTATTCCTCAGTTTTTGTTTCCTCAGCCTTCTTTGCAGCAGGCTTTCTTGTTCTCTTTGGTTTTTCTTCGGCATCAGCCTTTTCGCCTTCGGGCTTTTCTGCCTTTTCAGCTGTTTTCTTTGCTGTTGTTTTCTTTGCTGCGGGCTTCTTGGCAGGCTTTGTCTCAGCAGCTTTTTCTGTAACTACAGCCTTTTCTTTAACAAGCTCAATTGCCTTCTTAACCTTCATATCAGCGGCAATCATATCCTCGGGAATGCTTTCCTTTGCCTGCTCAGCGTTTACGCCGTAAGCCTTTGCAATATTTTCGTATTCCTCATTGATATCAGCCTCAGAGGCAACGATACCTTCGATCTCTGCGATCTTCTCGAGAGCGAGACGTGTCTTAACCTGCTTTTCAGCCTGAGGACGCATCTGCTCACGGAGCGTTTCCAGATTGAGACCTGTATACTTGAAATAAGTATTGAGATCAAGACCCTGCATTCTGAGTCTGGAGTCGTAATCTCTAACGAAATTTTCTGTTTCAGCAACAAACATACACTCGGGAATGTCTGCTTCAAGCTTAGCAATGAGAGCGGCAATAAGCTGTTCCTCTATCTCGGCATCAGCAGTTTTGTTGTGTCTCTCTTCGATTTTTGCCTTAACATCAGCCTTATATTCAGCAAAGGTGTCAAATTCCGAAACATCCTTTGCAAATTCATCATCAAGAGCGGGAAGCTCCTCTTTCTCGAGCTTATGAAGCACGCACTTGAAAACAGCGTCCTTATCGGCAAGCTCTGCTGCATGGTAATCTGCGGGGAACTTTACATTTACATCAAAGCTTTCGCCAACATTTTTACCAACGATCTGATCCTCAAATCCGGGAATGAACTGACCTGAGCCAAGCTTAAGTCTATGCCCCTCAGCCTTTCCGCCGTCAAACTGCTTGTCGTCAACATATCCGTCAAAATCGATAACAGCAATGTCATCCATCTGAGCAGCTCTGCCTGTGATTTCGATCTCTCTTGCGTTTCTTTGCTGAACAGTTGCTATTTCACGGTCAATCTCTTCATCTGTAACGGGATTGAGAGTTTTAGTAACCTCGATACCGAAATAGTCCTTGATCTCAACCTCAGGCTTAACATAAACATCAGCCTTCATAACGACACCGTTTTCGTCAATAGACACGATATCAAATTCGGGATTGCCAACTATCTGAAGCTCAGATTCCTTTGCTGCCTCATCATATGCAGCAGGGAGGAGATCGTTGATAGCATCCTCATAAAATACGCCTGTGCCATACATCTTTTCGATGATAGCCTTAGGAGCCTTTCCTTTGCGGAATCCGGGAACGTTGATATTTTTAACGCTCTTGCGGTAAACCTTCATAACAGCATCGTCGAAGGTCTTTTTGTCGATCGAAAATTCGATAACATACTTATTCTTTTCGATCAGTTCCTTTTTTGTTAAACTCATTTTTGTCCTCCAAAGTGATTAGAAAAATAATTTTTATATCTTATATATTTTATCCGTTTTATGCCAAAAAGTCAAGTGTTTCCGGAGATTTTATCACAGATTTTTTAATAATCATCAAAAAAAATGGGCATAGGAGCAAATTTCAGATAGTCAGCTGCTGTAAGTGTCATTGAAATCCCTTCAAAAACAGTGGTTTTTGGAACAAAATATGAACCATGAATATGTCCGAAATAGCATCTTTTAACATTGTAATTATGAAGTACATCCACAATAGGGCGGCAAACAAAGTCGTTCCAAACAGGTGGGAAGTGCAAAAAGACCAAAACAGGAATTTTATCATCGCCATCTTGCAATTTCAGTGCCGTTTTCAGACTTGTTTCAAGCCTGCCTGCTTCTCTTGAGACTATTTTTTCAAAATCAGTTTCATTGATGACATTTTGCTGTTTTTCATCATAAAACCAGCCGCGAGTTCCGCAAATAATACAATCATCAAGCTTGTGGGCATTATTATGCAGAAGCTTTATTGAAGTGATATTATTGCTTTCAAAAAAATCCTCAATTTTTTTTGTGGTAGACCACCAAAAATCATGATTGCCTTTGCTGATTATCTTTGTTCCGGGCAGTGAATCAATAAATTTTAAATCTTGGGTAGCTTCCTCCAGCTTCATTGCCCAGGAAATATCTCCGGGTATCACAACAGTATCTTCATCGCAAACAACTGCGCTCCAATATTTTTTTATACGTTCAGCGTGATTTGACCAATTTGGACCAAAAACTTCCATAGGTTTATTGGTTTTTTCAGATAAAGATAAATGGAGATCAGCAATTACATATAAAGACAAAACCAAAACCTTCTTTCGTATAAATATATAAAATCGGTACAAAATATTATCAGCTCTAAGGAGCCGAATTATTTTGCCGAACAGCGGCGGAACGGAGAAAACAATGGAAGATAATAAAACTTGCACATCGGGTGATTGCAAGCACCTGAAGGGAATTAACTGTGACGTTTGTAATTGCTATTATAATGCTGAGGGTTGCTACTGCACAGCGGATAAAATTGCTGTCGGCCCTTCTTATGCAACATCATCTACAGACACTGTCTGCGCAACATTTAAAAAGAAAGACTAAATTTATAATGGAGCAGGGCGCAGTCGCCCTGCTTTGTTATTTTATAAAATCAAGAACAGAAGCAGGCATTTCCTCGGATTCAATTATCTTGTCAAAGCGAACTTTGCGCTCTCCAAGTCCCTTCAGAGGATAAGCTATTTCTGTATTAGTATATTTACTCAGAGCCTCAAGCGCATCAAGAGGATCCTTCGATGCTTTCTGGCCCAGTGCTGTATATACATCAGCTGCAAATTTATATGGGCTGGCAGTTGAATCTACAACAGTTATCCTGTCGTCAGCATTATCCTTACAGTATCTCTCAGCCGCCGAAACTCCTACTGCTGTGTGAGTGTCACAGAGATAACCGTATTTTTCAAATGTTTCTCTGATAGTTTTAGCTGTTTCTGCTTCATCGGAATAATATCCTGAGAACAGCTCATCTATCTTTGACTTAACTTCTTCCGAGACCGTATAGCTTCCGCTTTGGGACAGTTGCTTCATATATGCTGCTGTTTCATCTGCACCTGCACAAAAATATAGAAGTCTCTCCAGATTGCTTGAAATAAGAATATCCATTGAAGGGGACATTGTAAGGTGGAACTTGCGATTTCTGTCATATGTACCGCTATGGAGAAAATCTGTTAAAACATTATTCATGTTTGAAGCACAGATGAGACGGGAAACAGGCAGACCCATTAGCTTTGCAAGATAAGCTGCAAAAATATTTCCGAAATTTCCTGTGGGAACACAGAAGTTTATCTGGTCACCAACTGCGATTTTTCCTTCATTCACAAGGTCGCAGTAGGCCGATATATAATAAACAATCTGAGGAACGAGACGACCCCAGTTGATAGAATTTGCACTGGAGAAGAAGTAACCGTTTTTATCAAGTTCCTTAGCCATATCTGCATCGGCAAAAATCTTTTTCACATTGCTCTGTGCATCATCGAAATTGCCCTTTATGGCGCAGACATTTACATTTGAGCCTTCCTGGGTAGCCATTTGGAGCTTTTGCACGCGGCTGACACCGCCTGTGGGATAGAAGACCATAATTTTGATTCTATCTATATCCTTATATCCTTCAAGAGCGGCTTTTCCTGTGTCTCCTGAGGTTGCAACAAGAATAAGTGCGGTTCTTTCTTCGCCTGTTTTAACAAGCGCTCTTGAAAGCAAACGAGGCATTATCTGAAGAGCCATATCCTTAAACGCCGCAGTGGGGCCGTGCCAGAGCTCAAGAGAGTATATATTGTCATGAATATTCTTTACAGGGGCAGCACCGCCAACAAATGATTTTTCGGAATAAGCTTCCTTACAGTCCTGCAGCAGTTCTTCATATGTATAATCAGTGAGATATCTTGAAAGAATGTTTGCAGCTCTTTCGGGATAGGAAAGAGGGCAGAGCATTTTAATGTCATCGAAGGTGAGGGCAGGAATTTCATCGGGAACAAAAAGTCCGCCGTCATTTGCCAGGCCTTGTTTTATTGCTTGTGCAGAATCAAACTTATTTTTCTGATTGTCTCTTGTACTTTGATACTTCATTGTTATCACCTTTCATTTATCAAATTATTGTTAATAAAATTATTAGCATTATCAAATGTGACCTTGTCGGCAACAGTTTTTCCAAATGAGTCACATAAATTTTCATAAATAATGTGTACATCTTCTATACCTGATATTCCGTCGGGCATTGGGGCTCCATCCATGTCAGCACCGATGCAAATAACATTCTCACCGCCCAAATTGAGAAAATGTTCGATATGTAAAAGAATATTTCTGACAGTACATTGTTTCTCAGCCTCTGTCAGATGATAACGGCAAAAATTCATTCCCACAACGCCTCCAACACCCTTGATCCTCTCAAACTGATCGTCATGCAGATTTCTCTCGTGATCATAGACTGAAAAGGAGCAGGAATGTGAAGCAATAACAGGTTTATTGTGAATTTCAGCAATATTAAAAATATCGTTTGTGCTCTCAACAGAAGAATGTGAAATGTCGGGGACTATACCAAGCTCAAAGCATCTGTGTATTACATCCTTTCCAAATTTCGTAAGCCCTATGGAGGTATCAAAGGCACCACCAAGAATGTTTTCGCCTCCCCAAACAGGGATGAGAAAACGCACACCGATGTCAAAAATATCATCAAGTCTGTCAAGCCTACCGCAAAGTAATCTCGCATCTTCTACAGAAAGGAAAAAACTTTGATTGTTTGGGAACAGAGAAGTGTGTTTTTTAAGATGATCTGCTATTTTAAAAAACTGAACAAAACATTCTTCATCCGAAGAATTTTTATCACTCCAGACCGCCATTATCTGTCGGTAGTCTTCATAAACCGAAGCTCTCTCCAGATCAACATGAAAAGAATTTTTATTGAGATCGGAATTCGCTTTGTAAATTTCATAGGCAGTGTCGCAATGCAGATCAAACAGCTTCATAAATCAATCATCTCCCACTCCGAAAGCATTTCTGATATAATTAAGCTTTTGAAAATTTCCTTCATTATTCAGATACACCTCCACAACATCCATTCTCGGCTGTTTTTTAAGCGGATTTTCTGTTTTTCTCAGATATTCCTGCGCTGCTTCGATAAGATGCTCTCGCTTCCTTTTGTCAACTGCGCTTTTAGCACTGCCGTATTTTTCAAGAGCCGGGCTTTGAGTTCTTGTTTTAACTTCCGAAAATACTATAGCGATATCATTTTCAGCAATAATATCTATCTCGTTGTAGCCCGCTCTGTAATTTCTGCAGATGACGGTGTACCCATTTGCTTCATAAAACTCAGCGACAATATCTTCGCCTTTCCGACCGTTTTCGTTACTTGTCTTCATTATTGTTTAAAAAGCGAATAAATTGCTTTCTGTGAATAGGTGAGGGCCCATATTTAAATAATGCTTCCTTGTGTTCTTTTGTTCCATAGCCCTTGTGCTTTGCGATTTTATACTGAGGATATTCCGCATCAAGCTCAGCGCATATCCTGTCTCTTGCCACTTTTGCAAGCACAGAGGCTGCGGCAATGCTCATAGAAAGGGAATCTCCTTTAACAATAGGTGCGGAATCAATATCAAAACCACGGTTTATATTTCCGTCAATAAGCGCGAAATCCGCTTTAACCCCAAGACCTTCGATAGCTCTTCTCATTGCAAGCAGGTCTGCCTCAAGAATGTTCATTCTGTCAATTTCTTCAACAGAAGCAGAAGCAATGCAATATGAAACAGCGTTTTCTATGATAACATCAAAAAGAGCCTCTCTCTTTTTCTCTGTTAGTTTTTTTGAATCATTGAGCCCCTCTATGTAAAGCCCGTCAGGTAAAATGCAGGCGGCAGCATAAACGGGGCCGCAGAGTGGTCCTCTGCCTGCCTCATCCACGCCGCATACAACCTTATATCCTTTTTCCTTATATTCTTTTTCAAGAGAATAATCCGGCATCACTTCACCTCATTCGTTCACTCTCTCTAAAGTTATCCGCCCAATCCTGGCAGATCTGAATTCTTCAAGAAGCATATTTGCTGTTCGCTCCTCGTTGATTTCTCCGCCGGAAATCAGGAATCCGCGCTTTTTTCCTATCAGCCTGAAGATGTCATAATCATCAAGATCAGAATACTGAGACATATCCCCAAGCTTGTAACGCTCTGAAAGCAGGGAAGGATACATATTTACCATTCTGTTTATGAGCGCCAGAGCAATAGCTTCGACTTCAAGAACAGTATCCTTTATAGCTCCGGTTATTGCGAGATTTTCGCCGACAGTTCTATCATCAAATTTGGGCCAAAGAACACCGGGCATATCGAGAAGATCTATGCCAAGGGTGGTGGAGACCCACTGTTTATCAACAGTTACACCGGGGCGGTTTTCAACCTTTGCTTTTTTGTTGCCGCTTATTTTATTTATGAGAGAAGATTTTCCCACATTGGGTATACCAACGACCATAGCTCTGAGCTTTCTGCCATTCATACCTTTTTCCTCAAATCGCTTTAGCTTTTCGCTCATAATGCTTTTGATAGTTGGGGCGATTTTGTTCATTCCTTCGCCTGTTATACAGTCGGTGGCAATGCAAATTCGATTTCCTGCAGTATACTTTTTAATAAAAAGCGAGGTTTTGTTTGGGTCTGCAAGCGAAGCCTTGTTAAGCAATGTTATCATAGGCTTTTGTTCGATTATTTTCATAATTTCCGGGTTATGCGAGCTATAGGGTATTCTTGCATCGAGGATCTCGATAACAACGTCTACCTGTTTCAGGTGCTCGGCAATCATTCGGCGTGTTTTGGCCATATGTCCCGGAAACCATTGTATAATTTCAGTTGGCATTTTTAAATTCCTTATCCAAGATTTCCGATTTTATCAAACGGACTGAGCCTGTAAAGCGCTTTGCCTAAAACTCTTCTTTCATCAACAAGTCCTATCCAAACAGAACGGCTGTCGGTTGAATGATTTCGATTATCACCCATTACAAAGAGATGTCCTTCCGGGATAGTAATTGGATACTCCCAGTCCGATCTTGCGATAGTATAACCTTCTTTAAGGTATAAATATTCCGATTCGTCAAGCACGCTTGTTTTTCCGTCAATATCAGTTATCATTACAGTCCATGTGTCAAAATCAATATCTATAGTTTGTCCTTCGGTTGCGATAACTCTTTTAACAACAGGCTCGTTGAGTCCCGGGGCGTTTCCGGAGGTTTGGTGAAAAACTATTATATCACCGGTTTGCGGCTCATAATTTAAATTAGAAACAGCGAGCATTTGTTTATCGGCCAAGGTAACATCCATTGAGCCGCCGGAAACAACACAAAGCCTTAGAACAAATGAATATATTAACAAAACCACACAAGCCGCTATAACAAGAATTTCAATAATATCGTAAAATTCTCTTGCGGGCGAAAGCGTTTCTTCATTTTGTGCTTGTTTCATCTGAATCTTCACCTCAAATCTTTTTCGTTAAGAGATCCATAAGATCATGACCCTTTGCCAGATAGTTGTTTTTAGCAGAAGCTGTAGCTTCACTGAAGCTATCAACACCGTCAAAGCTTATTTTTGAATCATAAATCATGAAGGGAACGGGCAAAATAGTATGTGTTCTGAGTGCAACAGGCGTAGGATGATCCGGCAGCACCATTATTCTGAAGTCTTCACCAAGGTCATTCAGATAATCGTAGATAGGTCTGAGAATTTGTTCGGAGATCTTTTCAATAGAGATAACTTTATTTTCTTTTTCTGCCCTGTGACCGCACTCGTCGGGACCCTCAACATGAACGTAAACCAGATCTTTTCCTCTTTTGAAAGCGTCAATTGCAGCCCGAGCCTTTCCGTCATAGTTTGTATGCACATTTCCCGTTGCACCTTCAACATCAATTGATTCCATGCCTGCACAGAGACCGATACCCTTAATAAGGTCTACAGCTGAAATAACAGAGGCATCCAAGTTCCATTTTTCTGCAAAAGAAGGAAGCTGAGGCTTTTTGCCCGGACTCCAGAGCCAGGCGGAGTTTGCGGGGCGCAGACCTTTGCGGCGGCGTTCTTCGTTTACGGGATGATTGTTCAAAATAACAAAGCTGTCTCTCATCAGCTTATAAAATTCCTCACCGCCATTGTCCTTTTTAGGAAGATATTCTCCTATCCTTTTTCCGAGAATATCGTGAGGACGCATAAAATCATATTTATCGTTGCCGTTTTTCCAAATCAAGCAGTGACGGTAGCTTACACCTGTATAAAATTTTCTATATTCGTTACCCAGTTTTTCATCAAGTGCCTTTATAAGCTTATCGGCTTCCGAAGTGGTGATCTCATCGGCACTGTGGTCTAAAATTATCTTGTCGTCATAGTCGCCGTCATCACTGAGAGTAACAACATTGCAGCGGTATGCAGTTTCATCAGGCTGCATAGTGATCCCCATGCTGACAGCTTCAAGAGGAGAACGTCCCTTTGAATACACCTTGGGATCATATGAAAGAATAGCAAGGTTAGCTGTGTCACTTTCGGGCACCATTCCGTCAGGAACATTAGAAACGGTACCTATGTATGATTTTTTTGCAAGCATATCCATTGTAGGCTTATTAGCCTTTTCCATGGGGGTCATGTTGCAAAACTCTTGAATTGGTGTATCTGCCATTCCGTCGGGGATGAGTATCAAATATTTCATAAAGTTCTCCTTAAAAAATCTGATAAATGTAAAACTTATTCAATATAATATTATATCACAAATTTCAGCAAGGTCAACAGGGTATAGATTATTTTTATCAAAAAAACAAAAAATTGTACGAACGTATTGAAAAATAACGAAATATGTGATAAAATAATATTGAAAATGATGAATTTTTCGGGTGAGATTTATGAAAAGAACTGTAAAAATATCACTGACAATTACGATAGCAATCTTGTTTCTTATTATTGCCTTGTTTCTGTGCTTGAAATTTTTTTCGGGTAACGTTTTAAAAGACAAACAAGTGCAGTTTTCGTTTTATGAACCGGATTACAAAACCGATATACTTTCTGATCCTGAATATTTGTCACTTAACAGGATAGTTTCCTATAAAAACGGACCTGTAATGACAACAGTTTTGCCGCAGGATTATGAAAAAACCGACAAGATCTTAAGTTTTTTGGCAAGCTATCTCGATGCAGCAATAAAAGGCGATTATTCAAACTATTCCGATTTTTTTACTGAAGAATATATATCCGAGAACGGCATTCCCGAAAAATTTACTATGCAAAGAATTTATAATATAACGGTTGAAAAACTGAACGAAGCCGGGCAAAACGCGAACGGACAGACATCCAACCAATTTGTTTATTCTTTGTCATATATGATAGCAAGAAATGACGGCACATTCAGAAGTGATATGGAAAGTGACGCACTGAAGCCGCAATATCTTGTAATCAAAGAAATTTCAGGAGAATTTTATATTGATAAAATTCTTACTAACACTTATTAGTGAGGTGGTAGCAATGAGTGAATTTATTTGGATAGGAATTTTGGTTTTAGCGTTTATAACCGAAATAGCAACAGCCGCCCTTGTTGCTGTTTGGTTTATGCCGGGGGCTCTTGCAGGACTTATCCTTTCTTCATTAAATGTTCCTATTTGGATACAAGTTCTCGTTTTTACAATATTATCGCTAATAATGCTTTCTCTTTCTAAAACAATATTTCAAAAGTATATCAGAAAAAAACCGATAGTTAGAACTAACACCGATTCACTACTTGGAAAAAATGCTGTAGTTATTGAAGATATCAACAATCTACACGGTCAGGGAGCTGTAAAAATCAACTCTCAGACCTGGTCTGCACGATCTGCAGATCCATCAATAACAATAAAAAAGGGAAGTATTGTTGAAATAACAAAAGTCGAAGGCGTTAAGCTGATATGCAATAAAATAGATTAAGGAGATCATTATGGAATTCATTATCATTGGTATTTTTGTCGTGCTGTTTATCGCAATCGTTTCCAATATTCACATCGTTCCGCAGGCACGCGGGTATGTTATTGAACGTCTCGGTGCTTATCATGCTACTTGGAAAACGGGTATGCACTTTACCGTACCTTTTCTTGATAGAGTTGCCAAGAAAATCAATCTTATGGAACAGGTAGCAGATTTTCAGCCTCAAGCGGTTATTACAAAGGATAATGTCAGAATGCAGATAGACACTGTTGTGTTTTATCAGATAACAGACTGCAAGCTCTATACCTATGGAGTTACAAGTCCTATGAGTGCAATAGAAAATCTTACGGCAACGACACTAAGAAACATTATAGGTGAGCTGGAGCTTGACAGCACGCTGACATCCAGAGATATAATCAACACAAAAATGAGAGCTATACTTGACGAAGCAACCGACCCCTGGGGCATCAAAGTCAATCGTGTGGAGCTAAAAAACATCATTCCTCCAA
Source organism: Eubacteriales bacterium (assembly GCA_045587665.1). Classification (GTDB taxonomy): domain Bacteria; phylum Bacillota; class Clostridia; order Oscillospirales; family CAG-272; genus SIG710. Next base: position 2,255 of record JAZNCT010000002.1, on the reverse strand, counting down.
AAGAGATTCAGGACGCAATGGAGAAGCAGATGAAGGCCGAGCGTGAGCGCCGTGAACTCATTTTGAAGGCTGAAGGTGAAAGAAATTCAACGATCCTTGTTGCTGAAGGCAGAAAACAGTCTCTTATTCTTGAAGCAGAAGCGGAAAAGCAGTCAGCTATCCTTAAAGCAGAAGCTGTTAAGGAAGCGAGGATCAGAGAGGCTGAAGGTGAAGCTGAAGCTATCGTGATGGTTCAAAAAGCAACTGCCGAAGGTATTAAAATGATAAATGAAGTTTCGCCGGGGCAGGGGGTTATTGCCCTTAAGAGCCTTGAAGCATTTGAAAAGGCTGCGGACGGAAGGGCGACAAAGATCATTATTCCATCCGAAATTCAAGGACTGGCCGGACTTGCAAAAAGCATTACTGAAATAGCAGATAACAAAGAATAATAGTGATAAAAAAACAAGTGGTATATGGAAATATACCACTTGTTAAAACTTTAACAAAAAGAGAATATCTTATTTCAAGTTTTTTGTTATGCCGTTTACCCATTCTATAAGTGCAGTATTTTCTTCAGGTTTAACTCCTGATAGGAAGGAAAGACCGCATTTTGTGCAGAAAACCTCGTCGATAACGTTTGTTCCGGCTTCTGCAAGTATGTTTTTGTATGCAGCGGCATCATCTGCGGTTCCGTCGATAAGTATTGCAACATTAGCCGCACGTGTCTTATTCAGCTCCTTGCAGAATTTTTCAACAGGTGAAGATATTTTAGCCGGCACAGCTAAAATAACGATACGCTCCTTATCACAGGAATACGCAGGCGGAATTTTATCAACTGCGTTGGGTATAAGATCGAATTCGTTTTTGATGTTGTTTGCAAGCGTCAGCATTTTCTTCTTAGGCGACGCCACAAGAACTCTCATTTTAATGGGCATAATTGAACCTCCTAAATTTTAATGCATACACATCATTATCTATATTCTACCATAAAAAAATGGTTTTGTCTGCATATTTTCAAAAATTTTTAAAATTTTATCATTTTTACTTCCCCTCATTATACAAAATTTGCATTTTGTATAATGAGCTTACACGCTCATTAGGTACAAAACACGAGTTTTGTATAATGCGGCAATAGTTGAGAGCCGGTATTCCCCCCCTTCCGTCCCCCCAAGGGGGGGAGACGGGCAAACCGCATGAGAAAAGCACCCGTGATAAATCACAGGTGCTATCCCTTGTCTGCACTGCCAACAAAGCTTGATCGACAAGAAATCAAGGTGCCATGGAAAAAGACAGTGCGTGAGGTTTATGCGTCCTCGCCCACACTGATTATACCACAGCTCCCATAAAAAGTCAATACCTGATTTTACCTCACATATCCAAAATAGCATAAAATTTTTCGTTTGTCAATAGAAAATTAGTTTTTTGTTTAAAAAGTGTGAGGGCCGCTTCTCCTGCCTTTTCATTATAGCCTCTGTGTCAAGGGCTGCGGCGGCAGCCCGGCTAAGAGGCAGGGGCAACAGCCGCCTTGCAAGTGCTTCGCACCCTTGACACTGGCGGCTGGCCGCAGAAAAAAAGGAGAAGCTTATGGCTATCAAAGATCAGATCTATCACAGGTATTTGCTTTCAGAGCAAGTGTTCGCATTGATGCGTCAACACAAAGAAGCGGCGGCAGCATCACGCAATATTCATGATGACGTTGCCGCCGCATATCACGAAGGCTTTGAAGAAGGCCTATATAACAGCTATGTTATCATGGCTGAGCTGCTTGAAAAAGAGATCCGCTATCAAGAGGAGCGGCTAAGAGCCGCAAAAGATGCGGCAGCCGCCCGTCTTGATGCGGAAAAGCAGCAGGCATGGCAGCGCCGCTATTTCGGCTCCTACTAAAAAAAGGGGCTTCGCCCCTTTTTTAGTCGCTGTCCTCATCATCGACAGGATCGTAAAGGCTGCCGAAGCCTGCCACTATCCTTGTAGCTAGATCTGTAACTCCGCTAACCATAAAAAGCAAAGCGTTCAGCTTGCCGATCTTCTCTTTAAGCTCTTCCCTTTCATAGGTAAAGCGCATGGTATCAGGTATAGCTTCTCTGATCTCTGATATGATCTCTTCTCTGTGTATCCCCACTTCAATTAGTGCCATTGTTTTTCTCCTTTGCTTTAAGTGCGCTTATCACTTGCGAAGTGATAAGCTTAGTGAGTAATTCCACATCAGAGCGAAGAAGCGGCAAAGCCGCATTCGCTCCTGATGTGAAGTCAGCCATTGCATAGATCTGAGTTGTGTC
>JAZNCT010000001.1:0-5995 GCA_045587665.1 Eubacteriales bacterium | reverse complement strand
TACCAAAACTTGAATTTTATTCAATTTCCAGCGTTTTATACACCATAACACTGCTTTCAGAAACATCCGAAACATTGAGCACAACACCGCTAAGGTCTCTGTAGCCACCGCTTTCAAGAACCTTTTCAGCCATTTTCAGCTTCAAGGCCTCGTCTTTAAAATCTCCCATTTCGATACGGTATTTACCTGTTTTAACAAGAGAAATATCAAATTTTCCGTCTATATATATCCTGTCAACGTCTCCACAAAAATCCGATTCAGAAAATATAGAAAGGAAACGCTTTATATATTCCGAATCCTCATTGAAAAATTCAAGTGCCTCGCCTGCAACGGCACGCTTTACACCCGGCATCGAAACATAGATAAGCCCCTTGCTCTCCTGTTCTTTTTTATTGCTTGTCCTATCAAGCACCCTGAGGCTCTCAGAAAGTGTAAAATACTCACCCGAAACCGAGATGAAATATTTCGGTGCATCGTAAAACAGCTCAATGCTAAGTTCTGAGGGTAGCTTTTTTGTTACATTCACCTCAGCAATTTGAGGGAAACTCAAAAGAATGTTCCTCTCTATCTCTTTGCAATTAAGGCTATATAGCTTTTTGCTCATATCAATTTTTGCAGCAGATAGTATCTGCTCTTCGCTGTGCTCACCTGTTCCCGATATGCTTACCGCTCTGATATTGAAATGAGATGAGAAAAAGCCAAAGAGGATGAAGCCTATCAGGGCAAGAAGAGCTACAAGCACTGCTATATATATGAGTGCGAAGCTTTTCTTTGTGCCTGCAGAAGCACTGTCTGAAGGCGGCGAATGAGGTCGGTAGTTATAGGGTCTCGCCCCAATGATAGAGCCGCAAAGCGAAGCTCTGGTCTTATTATCCGTCATTTTCCGCTTTTCACCTCTCCTTTACCAATTTTTTTATCTCTTCATAAATAAGCTTGTTTGCATCAAGATCGGCAAAATGCGAGATAGCCTCTCCCATTTCCCTTCTCCTTGCGTTATCCGAAAGCAGAAGCTCAACCTCTTTTTGAAGTCGGCCACCGCAAAGCTCCTTTTCTTCTATGAGAACCGTTCCGCCCATTTCCTCTATTACCTTTGCATTTTTATACTGATGATTGTTTGTAACATTGGGTGAGGGGATCATGATACTCGCCTTTTTCATCATAGCAAGTTCAGAGACCGTCATAGCCCCTGCTCTTGAAATAACGATATCTGCCGCCGCCATGCGGAGAGGCATATCGTATATATATTCAGAAAGCATAAGATTGTCTTTGCCTTCAAGTGAAAACTCCTTGAATTTTGCCGTTGCTGCCTCAAATTCAATAGCCCCCGTTGCGTGCTGATGAAGAACCTTTTGATTTTTTACACAATAATCACGCATAAGCTCAAGGCATGCGTCATTTACCTTTTCAGCCCCCATACTGCCGCCATAGGATAGGATGTAAAAATCATATTTCCCCTCTATCCCCAGCTTTTGGCGGGCTTCGTCACGGTCTATACTGCCAAATGAAGTGCGAAGAGGATTGCCCACATGAGCGATCTTCTCTGATGCTGAAAGATATTTTGCGCTTTCCTCAAAGTTCAGCCAGATCCTGTCAACATAGGGCTGAAGCTTTCGCACAGCAACACCGGGATAGGCATTTGATTCGTGAACCGCCGTGGGTATACCCATTTTTGCCGCCGCCACAAGAATAGGCCACGAAACATATCCGCCGGTTCCGATAACTATATCCGGCCTAAACTCTTTAACTATCTTTTTAGCCTTTATGGGAGAAACAAATGCAAGATATGCCGCCTTTATATTTGAGAGAGAGAGCGAACGGCGAAAGCCTCTTATTTCAACGTGCCTTATGGGATAACCCTCGGCAGCTGTGAGCTTGTTTTCAATGCCGCGCTCTGTGCCAACGAAAAGTATCTCAGAATCAGGCTCGTTTCTCTTTATTGTGTTTGCTATGGCAATAGCAGGGTTCACATGGCCGCCCGTGCCACCGCCCGTCATTATCACTCTCATAAAAGCGTCCTCTCAAAGCTATTTTTTGTTATGGGAATATCGGGATATCGAAAGAATTATGCCCATTTCAGCCATTTGAACCACAAGCGACGTTCCGCCGGAGCTGAAAAACGGCAGGGAAATTCCGGTATTCGGAATAGTGTTTGTAACAACGGCTATATTAAAGCACACCTGAAGGGCGACCTTAACCATTAGCCCCATGACTATCAGATATGTAAATCTGTTTGGAGAATGACGGGCTATGGTAAAACCGCGCCATATCAAAATGAAAAACAAAAGCATCACGGCGATAGCACCGATAAATCCCAGCTCCTCGCAAACTATTGTAAATATAAAATCGTTTTGAGGCTCTGCAACATATCCGAATTTTTGACGGCTGTTTCCAAATCCAACACCAAAAATACCGCCCGAAGCTATGGTATAAAGCCCTTGGATAGTCTGCCAACCGCTGTTTTTAGGATCGGACCACGGGTTGAGCCAAACATCTATTCGTGTGCTTGAATAATCTGTGAAAATTATCATAGAGCCTATAAGCACAACTGCAAGAATTCCAATAGGAATTATATATTTGAATTTAGCACCGCCAAGCACCATAACTGCAAAGCCGATACAGCAAAGAATGATAAGACCCGAAAAATGCTTTTCGGCAACAACAAGACCGCCGACGAGCAATATGATAAGCCCCGGGAAGATCAGACCGTATGGCACAGCCTTTTTCCAGCTTTTATCCTGAACCTCATCACCAAAATGAGACATATACATAGCAAGCATCATCACCAGAGCTGTTTTTGCAAGCTCCGAGGGCTGGAAAGAACCAAGACCCGGTATCTCAAGCCAGCGCTTTGCACCGCCGCGTTCTGAGCCAATCACAAGAACAAGCAAGAGTAAAACTATTGCAAATGCAAAAAGGAAATACGTTCCGACCTTATAATATCTGAGCGGTATCAAGGTCACCATAACAATGGCCACAAGACCGACAAAAGTATAGAGCAGCTGTCGCCAGAGGAAATAATAGCTATCACCGTATTTTGTGGAGGCATAGGCGTAGCTTGCACTGAAGCTCATCACAGCACCAAAGGCTAACAGCATAAGAAGAACTATCAGAAAAACCATATCGACGTTTCCTCTTTTCATTGCCCTTGGAATACCGAAAAAGGAATGACGCCTTTCTTTTTCTGCCACAACTGCAGAATCGCTCTTAGAACTCTTAACTTTTTCTGTAGGAAGTGAAGCTCCCGGGGCAATGCGTTTTGCATCGGGCGAAATACGTCCGTTTGCTTTTGAGGGCACATTTTCCTTTAACAGAGGCTCTTTTTTCTCATTGCCAATATCCTTTTTTTCAGAAGAGACGGAGCGCTTCACAAAAAAATCTTCATCATGCTGATTCATTCCGTCACCTCCGAATTTAAATATCAAAATCTAAGTCCAAACCAAGCCAGAGCACAAAAAACAGCCGTAAGAACCGAAAATACGCAAACTATTTTTATTTCGCTCCAGCCGCATTTTTCAAAATGGTGATGTATAGGTGCCATTTTAAAAAGCCTTTTGTGAGTGAGCTTATAATATCCCACCTGGAGCATAACCGAGGCAGTTTCGATAACGAAAACAAGCCCGAAAACAAGCACAAGCAAAGGATTGTTCATAACAAATGCCGAACCCACGATTATTCCACCAAGAAAAAGAGAACCGGTATCTCCCATAAACACCCTTGCAGGATAAAAATTATACATAAGGAAACCTATAGTCGCTCCAATGAGAGCACCTGACACAAGTCCAAGAGACAAGACCCCGGCGCACACTGAAAATGCAAAAAGAAAAACTCCGATAACAAGGGAGATAGAGCTTGCAAGACCGTCAATACCATCGGTTAGATTAACGCTGTTTACAATTCCTGTTATAATGAGCAGAGCAAACACATAATAAAGAATTCCCATATCCCACTCAAGCTCAAGATAGGGTATATACAGCACCGTATCTATATGCCCTGTTTTGCCAAGGACAACAATGTATATAACAGCGGCAGCAAGCTGAAGCAAAAACTTCTGATAAGCAAGCAGACCCTCATTTTGCTTTTTAACAAGCTTTGTATAGTCATCAACAAAGCCAACCATACCGTTGACAGTAGCAAGTCCAAGGGTCAGCGCAAGAGGGATAAGTTCATTTGCCCGGCCCTTAAACGCAAAATAAATGAAAACGGCTGTCATAGCTATGAGAATGGAGAGAATGAAGCATATGCCGCCCATAGTAGGTGTTCCCTCTTTTGACTTGTGCCACCTTGGGCCTATATCAAGTATCTTTTGGCCAACCTTATGGCTCTTCAGTATCGGTATCACCTTTTTTGAAATCATCACAGTAAGGATGAATACAAGTGCCGCCGATATAAGTGATATTACTGTAATTTCCGATCTCATAGGAACATCGCCTTTCACTTTGGTAATTTTTCAAAATTCTTTTTAAGATAATCAATTATTCTTTCTGCCGCTATTGATCGGCTGGCCTTAACCAGCAGTATATCTCCGTACCTTAGGGCGTGAAGCAGCATTTCTCCCGTTATCTGGGGGCTTTCTGTATTCGGATTAACATAAACGTTCTCGGGATTCATACCCTTTTCTATAGCCGAAAGCGCAATGCTTTTTGCCCTTTCCCCGTAGGTAAAAAGAAGTGAACAGCCTTTTTTTGCTGCATAAGTGCCAACTTCTCTGTGAAGAGCAGGCGAATTTTCGCCAAGCTCAAGCATATCCCCAAGCAAAGCTGCTGTGCGTGCGCCACCCTTTTGTTCTGAAAGCTGAGAAAGCACGTCAAGTGCCGAACGCATTGATTCAGGACTTGCATTATAGCAATCTTCAATCAGAGTAATTCCACCAAGCTGATATATATTCTGGCGCATACCCACGCTTTTGTAGCTTAGAAGTCCCCTTCTTATCTCCTCTCCGTCCATATGGCAAAGCCTGCCCACCGCAAAAGCAAAAAGGGCAGCATACACGTTGTGGTGACCCATTACCGGCAGTTCTATGTTAGAATATATCCTGCCACCGCAGAGAAGATCAAAGGTTGTTTTGTTTATACCCGTTCTGATATTAAGGGCCCTATAGTCGGCATTTCTGTTTTCAATTCCAACATATATCACTCTATGGCCTTTTTTATCTGCCGAAACAAGTAGCGGCTCATCACCGTTGAGAACAAGCGTACCGTTCTCGCAAAGTCCTTCGGCTATCTCCATTTTAGCAAGACATATATTTTCTCTTGATCCAAGCATTTCTATATGTGAAGTGCCAACCGTTGTAATAATTGCGATATTCGGTCTTGCGGCACGGGTCATAGAAGCTATCTCACCCACACCGCTCATTCCCATTTCAAAAACTGCCGCCTCTGTATCCCGGGGCATTTCTATCACCGATATTGGCATACCAATAACGCTGTTGTGGTTTCCCGCGGTCTTATAGGTCTTATAATGCTCTTTTAAAACAGCATAGACAAATTCCTTGGTTGTTGTTTTACCTACACTTCCCGTAATTCCAACAGTAAGACAGTCCATCTCATTTTTAAGGGCAAAAGCTATCCTTTCAAGTGCCAAGAGCACATCGTCAACCACTATTATCGCATATTTATCTGCACCGCACATATCGGGCACTCTCTCCGCAAGGGCAAGACAGCAGCCTCTCTTTGCTGCAGACAAAATGTAATCGTGGCCGTCCACACGTTCACCCTTTATGGCAACAAAAAGTGTGTCAGGCTCTGCCTCTCTTGAATCGGTGCACATTCCCGAAACAGTTTCATCTTCGCTTACGCCCAGAATGTTAAGGCGTCCAGTGCACATACTGCATATTTCCTTTATCGTTGGTTTTCTGTTGGCAAATACAGCCCTCATATATCAAATTCCTTTCAAGTTGTCAGCGAAAGTAATAATACTTTTTCGCCGCATCCTGTGCAATTTTCTTTTCGCTGAATGGGTGTTTCCCATTCATATCTATCTCATATTCCTCGTGCCC